>CAZFOX010000408.1:1531-5366 GCA_964520565.1 uncultured bacterium
TTTTTCGGCGGTTATTTGGTGATGGCGATGATCGATCGTGGCACGTTAACCCCGCTCTTTCTCATCCCTCAGGAGGATAAAATTATTTTCAGCACGGAAGGAATGGGGGGGCGTTTCTATTCTGTGGGCGAAACAGATCGTATTCGTATTCTCGATTCAAAAATCGAAAGTTATGATATGAACGATTCGGCAGCCCTGGCCTTGGAGGGACGCAACGTCAGTCTGCTGGATTTCTATACGTTCAAGATCCCTTCCATTCGGCATTGGAAACGCAAGCCCGCCGTCGTACCGATCCAGGGAACCCGCGCTACGAACGCTTCTTCGAACAATACAAAACTATGACGCTGAATCCAATTTCTCGAAAGGAAGGGTTGTGTCTCCTTGGACTGAGTGCGGCAATGGCCGTTCTTTGGCAATGGTTGTATCCCTGGTTGTCGGCCTGGGGAGATGAAGTCACTTATATCCGATTCAGCGAAACGCCGTTTATCACGGGAACCGCCCCCTGGTGCTACCGGTTGCTCACGCCTCTCCTGGTATCGGTATGTCCATTGCCGGTAGCCTGGGGTTATCGTTTAGTTACGGCGTTGGGAACGATGGGTGTTTTCTGCGGGCTTTATCTTCTGTCCCGCCATCTCGGTTGTTCGAAGCGTTTTGCTGCAATCATATGGATTCTATACGCTTTCCATCCGCAGGGGCGATATCTGGCGCAACACCCCGGACTGGTCGATCCTCTCTCCACTTTCTTCATCGTTCTTTCTTGTTTTGCCATCGCATTGAAACGGGAACGCTTGTTGAGTACGGTTTTGCTTCTGGGGCTTCTCAATCACGAAGCAGCGCTTTGGATGATAGGAGCCGTGTTGGTCGCTTATCTCATCGAACGTCCTCGTATAGCTTCCATGATCCGGGCGGCAATCGTTTGCACACCCGCCCTGATCGCTTTTGGGTTGACGCGTTTTATCTTCCCACTCATCAACGATCAGGCGATCCGGGAGAGCATTATCCGGGAGAATTTTCCTGAGATCGCCCCACCGGCTCGTTTTGCCGAGTACTTTATACGATACTTTTTTTCGCGGGAGTCTGTGGAAGGCAACTGGTTAGCCCTCTTTCATCCGGCCAATCTATCTGGAGGCGTTGCAGTCTTGATTCCGCTGGCAGTAGTGGGCTTTTATTACGCATCCCCGCGGATCAAATCGCTGGGTGTGTTTTGGCTTCTTTTAACCTTCACCAATTTATTGATTCAAGCGCGTCCCGAAATGATGTACCTGGGGTTTCCCGTAATCATATCCTTTATCGCTGTTCTTTTCCGGCGTTTGACTTCCGAAAACCTGTTCAACCAAACTATACTCATGATCCTTTTGTTAGCAGGCGTTTATTTCGTATCCAACTCCTGGTTGGCAGGACTGATTGTAGCGAGCGGAACGATTTTCATTTTCGCCACTCGAGCCAAATCCCATAATTCACCCCGTCGCTGCCCGGCGGATGAGGACGAATAATCTCGTAACCCCGTATTTCTAACTCAACCATGATCCGTCTTAATTCCTTCTCTGTTTCATCCACATCGTAACGGGGAAAGCGGTTGTTGGTCTGTTGCCGTTCTCGAATGGCTTTCGCGGTCTCGACCGGCAGGTTTTCCGAAAAACCCCGTCCGATATAGGCGATGCCGCCTGGTTTCAGAATGCGGTTCACTTCAGAGAGCCCGGCTTTCAGATCGCTCCAGAAGGGAAACGATCCCCGAGATACTACGATATCCGCATACCCATCGCGATACGGCATATTCCCTGCGTCGCTCCATTGAGCGCTGACTCGTTCGGATACTCCTGCCGCTTTCGCTTTCTCATAAAAAATACCAAACCGGCTGGGATCGATATCCGCATTAATCCAGTGCAGGCCGGGTGTTCGTTGCGCCAGTTCAACAATAAGGTCTCCCGTTCCGCTTCCCAGGTCGATTCCGATTCCCGTCTTCTCAGCCAGGTCGAATCGTTCCACCAGCCATTCCGCCAGCGGCGCATACACGGGCGAAAGGACGTTTCGGATTTCCGTTGCTCTTTTGATAACAGGCTTGTCGGCAGCAGGCTGTTTGAGGGTCTGGCTGCTCTGGCAACCTATTCCCACCATACCGCTCAGAATAAGACACAATAGTCTCAGACTTATGTTTTTTGACGATATCATATGTTTTTCATCCTTGTCCTGAAATAGGAATGTGTCATCATCGAAAAAGGATGCATATCTGTCAAGCGGAACCTGAATATCGAAATGATTTGGATCGGGGACAAATTAACATGTATCGACCGGAGTTCGACTCTTGAATCGATCCCGGGAATGCTATTATTCAGGGTATTATTCCCTATGAGAGTGAATAACGGAAAAACTCAATCGCTGTGATGTTCAGAAATATTTTCTTTCATTCAGTAATTTTCTTTCTGATGATCCTGCTCCCGGCAACTATTACGTGGACGTGTAACGTCCCTGTTTTTCGCTTTGCTCTCGAGCGTTGGCCGGCCGATCCGTATGAGATAACCGTTTATTATCAAAATTCATTAAATCCAGGGCAGAACCATATTGTCGATGAATTACAAAGGAATTCCGTGGAAGGAACGGGCGGCTGGAACTATCGAGTCCGATTGATCGATTTGGAAAATCCCTCGCACGCCACTCTTAACCAGGAATTTCAAAAACAGGATATTGAAATCCCCTGCATCCAATTGCGCTATCCTCCCCATCTGGAAATCGCGGATATCGTCGATTCCTGTACCCTGGATCGGGAAACCGTTGCTACTCTTTTGGATTCGCCCACCCGGCGCGAAGTCGCTTCCCGCCTTCTCTCGGGAGAAACGGCTGTCTGGATTTTCCTCGAAAGCGGTGATGTGGATCGCGATGATACTCTGCTTAAAACAATCCAACAAACCTTGACGGATTTAGAGCGTACTCTGTCGCTTCCCGACCTTTCCGACGTTACCGCCGCAGACTCCATCGAACTCGATCCATCCGCTCCGCCTCTGCGGATTCAATTTTCCATGCTTCGCCTTGCTCGCGACAATCCCCAGGAACGCTCGTTAATCAATCAACTCCTCCATAGCGAACCGGATTTGAATCAATATCCAAACGATCCCATGCTGTTTCCCCTATTTGGACGTGGACGGCTGTTGTATGCCCTGGTCGGCGAGGGAATCTCTCCCGAAAACATTCGCGAATCGGCGGAATTCGTAATCGGCCCTTGTACCTGTTTGATCAAGGATCAATATCCGGGAATGGATTTATTATTACCAATGAACTGGGAAGAAAGTCTTGAAACCAACTGGGTAAAGGATCGTTCCGCTCCTCCACCTTTCGGACTGGCCGATATCGCATCGCCCACAACGGTGGTGGATTTATCGTCGGCAACGCCGGATTCATCGAATCTTTTTACCAGGAACCTGTTGATTGGTATGATTATCATTATTTTGCTTAATTGTGTTTTTTGGCTCGTTCATTCAAGGTCTCGCCGGTCGTAACCGAGTACTTGTATGATAAAAACACCCCGTTCGTTTTTGTCATTGCGAACGAAGTGAAGCAATCTCGAGACTAATTAGAGTAAATGATCGCCATGCTGTTTCATGGAAGTAAAACGGACATTGATCTGAGTAAAAAGACATTCAATCGATTGTATGCAGGATCCTAATGAAATTGTACAGAAAAAATACTGGGGCATTTTGTTTCTATTTAACCGCTCTGATTTCATGTCTCGCATCCCCCCCCTCCGCGAACGATTGGCCGATGTGGCGGTATGATGCCGGGCGTACCGCCGCGTCGCCGGAACAACTGCCAGAGCGGCTTCACTTGCAGTGGGTTCGAGAGT
>CAZFOX010000409.1:0-5360 GCA_964520565.1 uncultured bacterium
AAACGGCTGAATCTGGATTCCGTTCTTCGTTCCAGTGGTTTTTTTTTACTGGTGGGTTTTTTCTGGGTACTCTGTTACCAGGTAGTCTCGCGTTTGTGCGGCACGATTTATAAATATGAAGTAATCGGTCCCCTGATTTTGGATCGGATTGTTTCGTTTGGCTTTCTGGCCGCTTTGATTATCGTTACGATCGGACATATCCTTACAGCTTATTCCTCTCTGTACAGCGGTTTGGGATTGCCGCAACTGATCAATTCTCCCTATCCCCTTCCCCGTCTATATCGAATTCAATGTCTCGAAACGCTTTTTCTGGGAGGCTGGGTTTCCGGGCTTTTCTGCATTCCCATCATTCTGGCCTACGGCTGGGAATTGAAGGCCACCTGGTGGTATTATCCGGTGGTGATGGTGGGATTGGCCGCTTTTCTTATGACGGCGGGCATGGTCGGGATTTTGGCCATGTTGGCGATCGCCCGCTGGATCGTTGGCCGGTCGATCCGTACCGCGGTGGGATCGGTGCTGGTTTTGTTACTGTTTTTTTCTGTGGTTTTGTCTACATCGATTGCCAATCGGGATCTGCTGGGAAATATCGATATGCGCCGTATTGGAGAAGCGTTGGCCAATTTGCGTCTCTCCTCGTATCCGTATTTCCCCAGCCACTGGATGTCTCAGTTGATGCAGTCCGCCCACACGGGGAAAATCTATCAGGCGTTTCTTTATCTGGGCATGCTGATTTCCAGTGCCCTGTTTTTTTGGTTTCTGGCGCTGGAATTGGGACATCGCTGGTACCGGGACGCCTGGCTGTGGTCGCAGGAACGAGTCCGTTTATTCCACAAATTCCGCGATCCTCATAAATTCCGCCGGAAACGAATCCTGCTACTTCGAATACTTCCCCGCCGGATTGGCGCGGTAGTCTATAAAGAGGTGCATCTTTTCGCGCGCGATTTTTCGCAATGGGGTCAAATGGTATTGATTCTGACCCTGGTTCTGTTTTATATGGCGCACACGCAAAATTTCACCTTCAACGAACCGGATTCGCAGGCGCGAAATCTGTTGGCTTTCTTTAATGTCATCCTGTTGGGTTTCATTCAGGCCACCCTCTCTCTTCGTTATACCTTTCCTTCCATCAGCCTGGAAGGAAAGGCGTTCTGGGTGGTGGCTAGTTCCGCCATCGGTCTGCCCCGTTTCTTCTTTACCAAATATTACCTTCATTCTCTGGTATTACTGGTTTTGGGATTGGGAATGGGAGGGCTTCTCAATCGGATTCTGGGGGTGAATTCCACTCTGAATTTTATCAGCCTCTTCGTTCTGTTTTTGTTTTCGTTTGGCTTCACCAGCTGGTCGATGGGTTTTGGAGCGGTCTTCCACAAATTCGAAGCGACAGGTGCGGCCGATGTGACGTCGGACACCGGAGCGCTGGTAACCATGATCGTCACTTTGCTTTATTTCGCTTTCAGCGTGTATTTGTTTTCCCGCCTGGCGTTTACTCCCACCCAGGGAACCGATCTGGTGGGACAACTGGCCTTGAATCCCCATCTGATTTTGTTGGGCGCTGTCTTTTTATTGTTTCAAACCCTCGCGATTCTTCTCCCCCCTCTTTACGGATTAAAGAAACTGAGTCAGGCCGTTCTGTAAAATCAATCCGGATATCCTTTTACTTCTTTTTTATCAAAATAAGAATTTCTATGTCTAAATCTCTTTGTCTGTAATCCGACTATACGAGATGAGTAGGGGGGATGGATATAAGTCAAATAAACTCAGAGGCAACACGGATTCTGTTTTTTTTGGCATATGACTTGCTATATATAATCTATGATATTATAAGAATTATTTACAAAAATAGCGATTTATATAACGAATTTTTGTATATAATATACCTGAGGAAACCACAATGCCTTCCCAAAAGAAATATCTGAACGGTTACTTATTCTTGATTGCCCAATTGGCATTGAGTTTCCTGTATGCATTTATCTTGGTTTATTTTTCATTATCAGGCGATTGGGGATTGGAAGACGAACTGCTGGTTTGCTTAATCGTACCCATTTATTACGCCGCTTTTCACTATACTGATTCCCGCCTCTATCTTTTATCTCTCTTGATTGCCATGAGTGCCAGCGTCTGGGCGTTTTCCCAGATGGAGTTAAATTTTTGGAATTCGTTGTATACGACGCTTATCGTGTGTTTTTCCGTGGCTCTGTCGGGGGAATGGATTTTCCGCATGCAACGCCAACGAAGTTTGATAGTAGCGGCCTTGCATGAAAACCAGGCGCGATTAAACGCGATTATAGAAGGCGCGGCGGACGCGATATCCACTCAGGATCGAAACGGAAAAATCGTCATGGCCAATGAGGCCTATGCCCGAATGGCTGGACGATCCCGTTTGGAGATTCTGGGGAAAACGGTTTTTGATTTATACGATCCGGCAAGGGCGCTAAAGATTCACAAGACAATTCAACAAGTTTGGAATGGCGAGACCGTTCAAATGGAAGAGACCATTCCAGCCGGGAATGAAAATCGCATTTATACGGTCACCGAGGTTCCCCTTTATAATGACAAAGACGTAATTTTTGAAATATGTACCATCGCGCGCGACATCACTCGAATCCGGGAAGAAGAAAAAGCGAAGGAACAGTTGATCGCCGAGTTGCGAGAATCCGCTCAAAACATCCGGCAGTTAAGTGGCCTGTTGCCGATTTGTTCTTCCTGCAAAAAAATTCGGGATACCCATGGAGCCTGGAAGCAGGTGGAAATATACCTACGGGAACATACCCATGCGGAGTTTACTCATGGATTATGTCCCGATTGCACGTCCAAATATTTCGGCGATTTCTCCGATGCGATCTAATTTCTCCCCATCGTTTTTGATTTTTTCTCCATTCATCCCATCCAATCGATTCATTCTTTCTTTCATCCAAAACGGGTATAATCCGATTACTCAATAAGGAGCGTATCCCGCATTATGTCTGTGGATGAAAAGGAGTCTCCCCGGTTTCTGATCGAAACGCTGGGATGCAAAGTCAACCAGTACGATTCCCAACGAATGCGAACCCGCCTGATGCGGCAGGGATTTCGATCCGTCCCCGCCGACGGCGATTCCGAACCCGATTTGATCGTCGTCAACACATGCTCGGTTACTTCTGAAAGCGACCGCAAAGGGCGGCAGACGATTCGCAAGTTGATCCGCCGCTATCCCGGGGCGCGCGTGGTTGTGACCGGATGTTATTCGGAACGCAAGCCGCAGGAAATTCTTTGTCTGGAGGGGGTTGATGAGATCGTCGCCATTGAAGACCAGGAGAATTGGATCGAGCGTCTTTCCGAAGAACTGGGCTGGGGCTGCGAAGACCAGGACGCATTGTGGGAACCGGATTTAGGGATCGAAGGATTTGAAGAACACACCCGCGCTTTTGTGAAAATCCAGGACGGTTGCGATCTGCGATGTACGTTCTGTAGTATCCCCCAAAGCCGGGGAAAGGCGCGCAGCCGCTCTCTGCCCGATATTGTGGAAGAATGCGCAAATCTGGTTCGGCGCGGATACCCGGAAATCGTGCTCTGCGGTATCTGCATCGGACATTATGGACGCGACACCGATGTGGGACTTCCCGAACTGGTGCAGAGAGTTTCGGAAATCGATGCGATCCGGCGAGTGCGGATATCTTCCCTGGAACCGCAGCATGCGAGCGATGAATTGTTGGAAACCATGCGGAGAAGCGGCGGCGCGATTTGCCCGCACCTGCATTTACCCTTGCAGAGCGGCTCCGATACTATCCTGAGGCGAATGAAGCGCCTCTATACGATGGAGTATTTCTTGGAGCGAGTAGAACGCGCGCGGGAATTGTTGCCCGATTTTGAATTATCGACCGATATGATGACCGGCTTCCCTGGGGAGACGGACGAGGATTTTGAGCGCTCGCTGGAGGCGGTTCGACGGTGCCGGTTCAGTAAGGTGCATTCGTTCCGTTATTCAGCCCGCGAAGGGACACCCGCTCTGCGAATCCCCGGCCATCTGCCGCCGGATATTATTGAAGCGCGGCGGAGGGAGCTGGATCGCGTCGCGGCCGAAACGGCCGACGCCGTCAAACGGCGGTACATTGGGCGGACGATGAGTATTCTGGCGGAAACGCCGGATTCGACAAGCGGAACCGGATTCACCGGAAATTATCTCCGAGTGGATTTTCGGGGAACGCGTTCGATTTCGCCGGGAGAAATGGTTTGCGTATTGATTGAAGAACTGGAAAAAGGACGGTTGATTGGAATCGTGGAGCCGATGGATGGGGAGGTTCCTTGAAGAAGGTTGAAACCGGCGAAATAAATAGAAAAATCCCCGAGAATATCGCGTTCTCGGGGATTTCAAAATAGGTACCATCAATCAAAACGAAACAAGCGAACGGCGCAATCATTCAGCCGCTCGATAGAAACGCTTTAGAACAGCGACCAATCGGCAACGCCCGTGGCGCCACCCGCTGGATACGCCCAGATATCGTACAGGTTAAATCCGGGATTGCTGGCGCTTCTCGTGGTATCCAATTGCAACGTTACGGAAACCAGAACTTTATCCGGATTCACGGGAGCCGTGTCTTCGTTTACGGCCGGATCGTTATTGTTGGAGAAATTGCTGGCATTGCCGTCCAAGCGGTCCATCCCATTAATCAACAAACGAACGTCGGCGAACTGCCAGGAACTATCCGTGGGATCCCTGAACCAGTCGTCTGCATGGAGTTCGGTCACTTCCGTGGTTCCGTCTTGATAGTTGAGAGTGGTTTTTAAGGCGCCAAAACCGTTGCCAACCGTCGCGGACATACGCAGTTCTTTGTACTGCCCTGGAGGTACCATGTTAAACGTGAAGGGGCCGCGCTGCGCGTCGTTGTTCATGAACTTGATGGAGTTCTTTAATCCCAACTCAAGAGAGGCGTTGTTGTAAGGACCAAATACGTGACCGTTCAAACCGCTCATCCGATCCGGCGGCAGACCATTCGCAACATTGGGTACGCCGTTGCCGTCTTCATAAATGTAACCGGCTACGATGAGATAATAATTGTTGCCATTGTCATGTCCAAAACCGGGTTGACCGGTAATTCCATCGTCAAATTTATCGATGGAGATAACATCCCAGGCTGGAATCTTGGGATCGCGATTGGGATTGTTGAAAGTCAAATCAACACGGCCAGCTCCGGCGGGAGGTAAAGCGGCGTCCGAACTGATCCAGATATTGTCGAAGTAGGAAGAACCGGCCGCTCCACCGCGGCGTAAGCGGACTTCGGCAATGTCAAGGATATTGTCATTCTTCTCACCCCCCGCGTCATAGGTATCAAGACGGTCGGTTTCATCCGGATTGATCCAGAGGTAAACACTGTCATTCTGACCCG
>CAZFOX010000410.1:0-5332 GCA_964520565.1 uncultured bacterium
TATGGTGGCATTACCTCTACACGATGAACGAGACGTTTCTACGCGAGCGCGCCTTCGGCCCTATCCGCGAGGCCGTGCTGTTTCTGGTCGATTATATGAAACGCCCGGAAGCGCGCGGTGAGCGATGGGGCGATGATAAGTATCACATCTTTCCCACCGTTCCCCCGGAACTGTACGGTCTCAAACCGGGATTCCAATACAATTACGATTGCCTGGTCGATCTGACGCTGACGAAATTCGTATTCAACGCCTACCTCAAAGCCGTGGAAGTTTTACAGCAAGACGACGCCGATCTGGTGCGCGATATTCGCGATATCCTGGAGCGTTTCCCCGATTACACCACAACCGAATCGGCGCGGGGAACGGTATTCGTCTCGGTTCCGGGAGAGCGCGCCGACGTGGTATACAACGTGCCCAACTCGCTGATGACGGTGTTCCCCGGCGAAGAACACGGGCTCGATTCGCCGCCCAAAATCAGGCAGATACTGCTCGACACGTATAAGAATACGCGAATCGAAGGCGGCAATGAGTTGGTGTTCCTCAATCTCCAGGCTGCCCGTATCGGGCTTTTGAATCTGGAAGATTTCAAGCGCCAGATTCGATATTGCATGCTTCCCAATGGGACCTGCACCGATATGGTGTTGCAGGTGCACGGGCGCTACAGTGATCACACACCCTACGATTTCATGAAGCGCATGGGGATCTGGTTCGAAAACTTCGCGCTTCCGGTTGTGATCAACGAATGCCTGATGCAAAGTTATTATGGAATCATCCGCCTGTTCCCCAATTGGCCGAAGGAAATCGATGCGCGTTTTGTTTCCCTGCGGGCGGCGGGCGCCTTCCTGGTCGGCGCCGAATGGAAGAACGGAAAGGTGCAGAGTGTGGAAATACACAGCGAGGCGGGTTCGCCCTTACGCCTGATCAATCCCTGGCCAAAAGGCGCAAAGGTTCTAACTAAACAGGGAGAGACTCTCATCTCCGGGGATATCATCGAATGGAAAACCAGCGCGGGTGAGAAAATAAAGATCGATAATGGGAAATAGAGCAGGTTTGTAACGGATCGTTTTCCTCTCTGCGAACGAAGAATTTTTAACCAAAAGTCCTTACGCTAGCTATAATAATCCACGTGCTTTGAATGCGTTCAATTCACATGGATGTTATTTATTGGTATGAAAAACAAACGCAACCGGATCACTTTTTTCAGCCGTGCTTTTCGTTTCAGCATTGTACCGGCAACCCTATGTCGGATGTGCGTTCTGATCTGGGCCCCAATAATCGTCGATTCTGCGACGATTCCCAATACCTTCAACCATTTCTATTCAACCGACGGTCTTTCGAATAACTCGGTCCGGGCCCTAGCCCAGGATCGAAACGGTTTCATATGGATTGGAACTGAAGAAGGCTTGAATCGGTATAATGGAATCAATTTCGCTGTCTTTAAAAATTCGCCCGACGATCCGGAATCTTTATCTAGCAATCGGATTCTGGCCTTGATTTTTGATAGCAGGGGTTTTGGATGGATCGCAACGGATCATGGATTGAATCGTTGGAATCCCCAAACGGATCGTTTTTCCCGTTTCCTGTTCGACGCCGATCACTCCGAGAAACCGGGCGTCAATTTCCTTGCGATGGCCGTTTATCGGTGAATTCGATAAGAACCGTATCCGTATCGGAAATCGCCTTCACGATGAATAACAATTCGAAAACCATCAATCCGCTACCACACAAATGATTAATCTACTATGATTATGAATTCGAAACGTAAGTGTACAGTTGTATAAAAAAAACATCGCCGAGGAAATCGATCATGAAACGGGTTGGCTTGTTGGGTATAGTGCTTTTGGGGCTCGCAGCGGGGAATCTGGCATTTGCTGAATTCACGTCGCTGGATGGATTGGCCGATTACCAGGTGTTTCAACGGGACGATACCAATACGGCCTCGTTAACCTTCCGGGGAGAAACGAAATATGCGGGGGAGGGTATCGTCGAAACCCGTGTCCAAAAGGAATGGCTGGGCGATGCGATTCAGGATTGGAAAATGGCCGGAATGTGCAACCAGGGGAAATTTGAAGCTTCTGTCCGCGAATTGCCCGTCGGCGGGCCGTACCGCATCGACATCCGGATCGCATCGGGAAACGGAGAACGTGTTGAGGATCGAGGCACGGTTCATAATATCCTGGTCGGCGATCTGTGGATCCTGGCCGGACAATCGAACATGCAGGGTTACGGTGTGATGCAGGACGTGGAACCGCCTTCCACACAGGTCTACATGTTCGGTATGGACGACCGCTGGCAGGTGGCGGAAACTCCGGTTCACCGCCTCTATGAAGCGAAAGACGGCGTTTACCACAACAAAATCCAGGACGGACATGAAAAGATGCGCTGTGAACGTCGCAAAGGCGCTTGTCTCGCCCTGAGTTTCGCCCGGGAGATGCTGGAGCGAACCGGCGTTCCCATCGGCCTGATTCCCTGCGCGCACGGGGGAACCTCCATGGATCAATGGTCGCCCGATCTGCGGGACAAGGGCGGCGATTCCCTCTATGGCGCAACCCTCCGCCGATTCAAGGCGTCGGGCGGAAAAGTCAAAGGAATGCTGTGGTATCAGGGCGAAGCCGAAGCCAGCCCCGGCGGCGCGTCTGCTTTTAAAGACAAGTTCCTTAATCTAATCGCTTCGTTCAGGCGCGATTTCAATCAACCGAATCTGCCCTTCTATTACGTTCAGATCGGCCGCTATGTCTCTCCCGATAACGAATGGTGGAACAAGGTTCAGGAAGAACAACGGCAGGTGCAAGCCCAAATCCCACCGCCTGCCGGAATGGTTGCTTCAATCGATCTGCGCCTGGACGACGCCATCCACATCGGGACGCCGGATTTGAAACGAGCCGGTGTGCGATTGGCCCATCTGGCGTTGCGGGATTTATTCGGCCATACGGAAATTCAGACCGGCCCTCGGCCCACAACCGCCAAAGTAGTTCCCTCCATTTGGAAGCGGATCGTCGTTCAATTCGACTCGATTAATGGGAAACTCGTATCCGATGGCCGGTTGAACGGCTTTTCCGTCCGAAAATCCAACGGCGAGGAGATTCTCTGTATCTACGATCAAACGATCAACCCCGATAATCCTTCCCAGGTATTCCTCGACTTTCAGGTGGATTGGGGTGACAATGTTTTGCCGGACGATGCCTGGTTGTGGTATGGTTATGGAAATAATCCCTACTGCAATCTTCGGGATGAGCGCGACATGGCCTGTCCCGTCTTTGGCCCCATGAAAATCGACCGGTAACTGGATGATGAGAGTAGAGCAGGCGTCTCGCCTGCGTGTTGAAAAAAAGAGCACAAAGGTCAAATGAATAAATAGAGAACCAGGAGAACCGTTCTGATGATGAATTTGTACATGAAAAAGTATAATTGGATGAGGCTTTTTGTTTTGGGTCTGTTTTTATGGATCGGCGCTGTTTATATGTTCCCACCGGATATTTCGGCCAAACCGGCGAACGGTTTCTCTTATGAAGAATGGCGCACCCGGTTACGTCAGCAGGGCTTGTTCGATGAAACCTTCATGGTTCCCATGCGAGACGGCGTCAAACTCTCCACCACGGTTCACAAATCGCCGGTTGGCGGGCCGTATCCGGCCATCCTGGTTCGTACGCCGTACGGCAAGGACGACGAGCGCCTGGAAATATTGCAATTGCTGATTCTCAAAGGATACGCCCTGGTGATTCAGGATGTGCGCGGACGTTTCGGCTCGGAAGGCGAAAACCTGCCTTTCCTGAACGATGGCTGGGGAGAAAAACAGGATGGGTACGACACCATCGAATGGATCGCGCAACAAAAATGGTGTGACGGCAAGGTGGGAACCTGGGGGCCTTCCGCGATGGGGATCAATCAAAGCCTGGCTGCGGGAGCGCGTCCGCCGCATCTGGTCTGTCAGGCGATTGGATACGCCGCGTCGCAGATGTACGGGCAGGCCGCCTATCAGAGCGGAGTCTTTCGCGAGGCACTGGCGGGGAATTGGTTGATCTCGGTCAATGCAATCGACGCTTTGCCCCTATTCCGCCAACACCCGTTCTTCGATGATTTTTGGAAAGCGATAGACATTGAATCCCGTTACGCCGAAATGGATGTCCCCGCCCTAATCATCGGCGGCTGGTACGATATTTTCCTGGAAGGATCCTTGAACGATTTCGTGGGACGTCAGAACCTGGGCCGGGACGGTGCGCGGGGAAATCAGAAACTATTTATCGGCCCCTGGACGCACGTCAAAGAGTTAAAGCAGGATCAAGGGCAATTAAAATACCCGGCCAACTCCATGCTTGATTCCGAAGTCACGATGACGGTCGATTGGTTCGATTATTGGCTCAAGGGCGCGAACAATACAGTCATGAATATGCCCGCGGTGCATTATTACGTCATGGGCGATGTCAACGAACCCGGCGCACCGGGCAACGAATGGCGTACAAGCGATTCCTGGCCCATCGAGGCCAAAGACAAAGCGTTTTACCTCACCCCGGCCAACGGCCTGTCGAATGCGATACCCGATCCGGCGGTTATGGAACTGACCTTGAATCCCACCCAACCGGTTCCCACCACGGGCGGTGCGAATCTTACGCTGCCCGCCGGCCCTTACGATCAGAGTGCTTTGGAAAAACGCGCCGACGTGCTTGTTTTCAGTACGCCTCCTCTCGAACAACCGATCGAGGTGGTTGGAAAAGTGCGTGTCATTCTTTATGCGGAATCCAACCTGACCGACAACGATTTGACGGTACGCTTCTGCGACGTCTATCCGGACGGCCGTTCCATGCTGGTCTGCGATGGGGTGGCTCGCGCCAGTATGACGCCTCCGTACACGGCGGCGTCGCCGGTTGCGCCGGGTCAGATCCATGCTTACGAGGTGGATTGCTGGAGCACGGCTCTGGCATTCAACAAAGGTCACCGGATTCGCATCATTGTCGCCAATACCAATTATCCGCGCTTTGAAATCAATCCGGTCTACAAACAACTGGGACAGAACGGCTTGCCGTCCCAGGGAATCACCCGCATTCATTGCTCGGCCGAATACCCATCGGCGTTGATTTTACCGGTAGTCGGCGAAACGAAGGTGGATGCGTGGAGACATTATTGATTCAAAAGAATCTTACAAGGCGATTCTGAGGATTTATCTCTCAATATGCGTTTCGAGCCTTGCAAGATTTTACAGATACCCGAATTTTGGTATTTATGCGGCTAGGATTTTTCCATTCTACCGCTGGTTGGAATTTTGGAGAGAAATGATAATCAGGCAAAAAGTGTCTTGAAGACGAAACTCACACTATATCTTGTACCAGTCACTTGG
>CAZFOX010000411.1:0-5325 GCA_964520565.1 uncultured bacterium
GATCTGGCGTTTCATGTGGGCGTCGGCGTTGTCTTCTCCGACGTTGTGGCGGTATTGAGAAACCGGTTCGTGTGGGGCGAGTTTCTCCAGCCACTCGTCGTAATCCCGATGCAGGCCGGATTCGTCGTCGTTGATGAAAACGCTGGCCGTGATATGCATGGCGTTGCAAAGCAATAGACCTTCCCGAATCCCGCTTTCCCGCAGGCATTTCTCGCATTCCGGCGTAATATTAATGAACGCGCGGCGTGTAGGAATGTCAAACCATAACTCTTTTCGATAGGATTTCATAATCCGATCCCCTTATTTTCCTTGTCTTTAAATCATGGATGTCTCGATTGTTGTATTATCAACTCCACTTACTTCTCCAACGGCACAATCCGGCACATTTTTCCATGCATGCTGATTCAATTATTATCTCCATCCGATTGAAAAGTTTCTATATCGGAATATCATACTCTCTTAAAATTATATGTCCCATTCCGTCTACGATTGAGCGTATTGACCGATTCATCCAGATCGAGAAATATTTCATACTCAATATCGAGTGATAATTCTCGGAATCTGTCCGATTCTCCGATGCGGTTTATGGCATAGGGAGGAAAAACGGCGATCCGGTTAATGGCTATCCGGTAAATATTTTGTGGAATGTTCCATGTTTTTCGATTCTTTTTGGGATAGGATAAGAATCATTCGAATGAATCAAATGTTCTGAATTTATCAATCAGGGACGTTTCCCGCAAAACCAAGGAGGAAACAACATGTCGAAATTACATGAAATACTCACCGAACGAATGCCGCTATTCCACGAGGTGAGGTCGCGTCTGGCCAAAACATATGCCGATGTCGTTGTTTCTGAAATTACGGTTAGTCAGATTTATGGCGGCTTGAGAGGAGTGAAAGGGCTGGTATGTAACACTTCTTCGGTCGAACCGGACGAAGGGCTGAAAATCCGTGAAATTCCCATCAAAGACCTGACCGACAAACTTCCTGAAGAGATTCTGTTTCTCTTGTTGACGGGTTCCATGCCCACGCCGGAAGAAACAAAGGATTTGCAAAACGAACTCTCCCAGCGTAGCGAAGTTCCCGATTACGTATGGGATGTCCTGAAGGCGATGCCGGCGGATTCTCACCCCATGGCAATGTTCAGTACGGCGATTCTCATTATGCAGCGGGAATCCATTTTTGCCAGGAAATACGAGGAAGGTATTCCCAAACTGGATTTATGGGTTCCAGCGTTGGACGACTCGCTGAACATTATTGCCAAACTGCCCGCGATTGCGGGATTCGTTTATCGGCTTCGATTCAATAAAGGGCCTCGCATTGAAACCGATCCCCAACTGGATTGGGGAGCCAATTTGGCCAGAACTTTGGGTCTTCCCGATCCGAACCGGGAATTTACAAAACTGATTCGCTTGTATCTGACCTTGCATTCCGATCATGAAGGGGGAAACGTAAGTGCGTTTACCAGCCGGGTGGTGGGATCGGCTCTTTCCGATGCCTATTATGCTCTCTCCGCCGGCTTGGATGGCCTGGCGGGACCTCTTCATGGCCTCGCTAACCAGGAATGCCTGCGTTGGGTGGAAATGTTACTGGAGAAATTCGGCGGCGTTCCCACCGACGAACAATTGCGCGATTTCGCGTGGGAAACTTTGAAAAGCGGGCAGGTCATTCCCGGTTACGGTCATGCGGTATTGCGCATCACCGATCCCCGGTATGAAGCCATGTTGGAATTTGGAAAGAAACACTGCATGGACGACAGTATTTTCCAGATCGTCTGCAAAATCTTCGAGGTTGTTCCTGATGTCCTGAAACAAGTGCAGAAGATCAAGGATCCCTGGCCGAACGTGGATGCCGGTTCCGGTTCTCTTCTATATCATTACGGCTTGAAGGAATACGATTATTATACAGTCCTGTTCAGTGTCTCGCGCGCTTTGGGCATTCTGTCGCAATTCGTGCTGGCACGAGGCGTGGGACGTCCTATCACCCGTCCCAAGTCGATCACGATCAAACAACTCATGGATTACCTGGAAGAAAAGACCGGCGACAAGATCGATCGCGGAATCTATGCGAAAATTTGAGGGGATTTTAATTGTAGGAAAGTAATCAAGTAGGGAAGAAAACCAGTAGGTATGAAATCAAAAAGAACGCGGTAATCAATCGGCCGCGTTCTTTTTGTTACATTCTTGGTAATATATATCGAAGTGAAGTATTCCAACTCCCTCGCCCATCGGAAGAGGGCCGGGGTGAGGGGGGATATGAAACCGCGTGCGGGCGGGGACGCCCGCACTCCATGTTATTCCCCCTATTGCGAGCGTAACGTAGCAATCTCTCGTAACGCGTTATCGATGGGAGTCCACTGCAACAGATAAGAATTTTGGATGCGCCGGGAATCCAACGAAACATCCCGCGCCCGGTGGACGGCGGCGGGAATTTCGGCCAGGGTTTTTTCGGCGATACAGGAAGCGTCGTATCCCCGGATCGCCGCCAGCCGTTTTCCAAAATCCAACCGGGATATGCGTTCCGCACCACCGATATGGTAAATCCGGTATTTCCCGTCGTGATTCAGAATGGCTTCGATCGCACGAACGACATCGGCAACATAGGCCGGGGTACGATATTCGTCTGAGAATAACGTCAGAGTTTCCTTTCGTTGTAACGCGCCATCCATCCATTGCAGAAACGATCCCCGCCCGAGGGGATTCGGAGCCCCATATAACAATGCCGTTCGGGCGATGACGTGATTTTTCCAAAGCTTTTGCACCGCTTGTTCCGCCGCCCATTTGGTTAGGCCGTACTGCCCCATAGGATTGGGGCTGTCGGTTTCCGAATAAGGCGGCCGGTCTCCATGAAAGACTAGATCGGTTGAGATATAGATAAACAGAGTGTGGGGATTATCGAGCCGGCGGATTATCCGTTCCGTTCCTGCGACATTGACAGCGAACGCTAGGGAGGGATTCTTTTCCGATTCCCCCGTATCTTTCATCGCCGCCGTGTGTATCACGATATCCGGCTGGAATTCTCGAAAGCAATTCTCGATGGTAAATGGCCGGCTGAGGTCGAGGAGGAATTCCCGGCAACCGGGAATCGATATTCTTTGCGTGGAATACGTATAGGCGACATCGTGGCGCTTTCGTAACGCCATCGCCAGATGCCACCCTAAAAAACCGCTGCCTCCCGTGACGAGCACTTTTTTATGGAATGGGGGATCGATCATGATCGGTATCGGAATGGATTAAGAAATCGGGTTCTTTTCCAATTGTTTCGCTTCGTCCCACAATTGATCCATTTCTTCGAGCGAAGCTTCTTCGAGCGTTTTGTTCCGCTTTTCTATTTCCCGTTCGATATACAGAAAACGCCGCGTGAATTTCTGATTGGTTTTGCCGAGAGCCTGTTCGGGATCGACGTGAATGTACCGGGCGATATTGACCAAGGCAAAAAACAGATCGCCCAGTTCTTCTTCCAGGCGCTGGCGGTGCCGGTCGGTCTGCGCCTCACGGAATTCCTGCCATTCCTCTTCGAATTTTTCGAAGACTTCCTCGATTCGCTTCCAGTCGAATCCTACTCGCGAAACCCGGTCTTGAATCTGATGCGCCTGCATCAATCCGGGCAACGACTTGGGAACGCCGTCGAGAATCGACTTTCTTTCCGGCTTTTCTTTCTGTTTGTCCGCCTCCCAACGGCGCAGTACTTCGTCGGCGGTATTCGTGATCCGGTCTCCGAAAACATGGGGATGGCGGCGGATCAATTTATCGCAGAGAGTCTGCAGGACGTTCAGGATGGAAAAACGGCCTTCCTCTTCGGCAATCTGGGCATGAAACACCACTTGTAGCAACACGTCGCCGCATTCTTCCATAATGGCCTTATCGTCTCCCGTGTCGATGCTATCCAACAATTCATAAGCTTCTTCAATCATGTATTTTTTGAGGGACAGATGGGTTTGTTCCTTATCCCAGGGGCAGCCATCGGGAGCCCGCAGACGGGACATGATCTCTACCAGTTCCAGGAATTTTTCGGCAATCGGGTTGGAATCGGCCATTATTTCTCCTCAATGTCGTGATGGAATACCACCATTTTCCTCATTTTTCCCATTCAGGGAAGGAATCATAAAGATACAAAGTAAAGCAACATTTTGCCCTATAAGTCATAATAAGGTATGATATTTGCGTTTATATCATGGAGAGAGACAAGAAAGGGGCATTTTTTTCCGTGCGGGATTTGCTATTTCATTTCTGCGCCCTGTTCCTATTTCTGAGTGCTTTTTTGCTGCTCGGCTTCTATTCCCATGCCGATCTGGTCCTTTTTTATAATGGCGACCATCGCTATGGAAAAGCGACCGAGTTGCAGGATGGAACCGTGATGCTGGATGTGAATGGAACGATCCGGTATTACAAGCGCGATCAAATCAAAGAAATCGGGTATGGAATCGAAAAACCGGCGGACGGGACTGTCGTTTCCATTACCGATTTCACGCAGATTGTCGGCGCGAATATCCTCTTCGTAACCGGACCGATCACTCATCGGACACAGATTAAAACCCAGGACGGCAAACAACTGCGAATGGATGTAGAGGATGGTTTTGACGTACCTATCCTTCATGTTTTTCCCGCACGATATGGCTTCTATAATCGGCGGGGATGTTTTATAGCCGGACTATTAATTAATCCCAGCACGAGAACCTGGCATGCCTTGCAGCTGCGAGCCCATTTGTATGATAAAAACGACCGTATTCTCAGTTCCAAAGATTTCTATATCTTTCGAATTCCCGCCGCGACTCCCCAAGGGCCAGGTCAAAGAAAATTCGAGATGAATTTTCCGGATGTCCCGTATGAATACGTGGATCGAATGCGGTTGGTTCGGAAATTCTGATTGTCCTTCTTGAAACGAATCCTGTTTTAAGCCCAGCGTTCATTACAACATATCGTATGGATCGACATCCTGAACGATGCGCAAATCCTGCCGCCGTTGAGCCAGGAATTTTTGCAGGGTTTCGCTGGTCAACAGAGGGCGAAAGGCTCGATAATCGCGGCTTTTAAGAGCCACTTGCCAGCGGTAATAATCTCTCAGCCGGTATAGAGGCGCTTCGACGGGTGGCAGGAGGGTAATTCCCGCTTGTTCTCGAAGGCCTTCGGTCAGAATGGCGTATAAGTCCCACGACTTGCCGCGCGCCACATCTTCGCTGGCCGCTTCGATCCGCCATAAAACCAGCCTCGAATAAGGTGGAAAACCGATCAGGCGGCGGTAGCGGATTTCTTTTTCAAAAAAAGCGTCGTAATCGTGATCGATGGCCAATTGAATGCTGTAATGATCGGGGCAATAGGTTTGAAC
>CAZFOX010000412.1:0-5304 GCA_964520565.1 uncultured bacterium
GATGGGAAACGCCGCGCGCCAGACCGGAAACATCCAACGGATCGGCATCGGGATCGAGAGCTGTGCAAAACAAAGCCGGCAATGCGGGCAGATCGGCGGGTTCCAGGGCGCGGCGGCGGGGTTGATAAATCTGCTCCCGGACAGCCGCCGGTCCCCGGTGCACCGGCGCGGGGATCATGCGCTGGGATAGGACATCGATCGTTTCCTGCATGGAGGCAAAAAACGGCTGGACGTTGTTCCAGATTTCCGCCGGGACAGACCGGATAGCATTTAGGCGTGCGTTCAACGCCGTCATCCAATGAATTTGGCTTTGCTCGATGTCCCAGCGCTCCACCAGGGAAAGGCGGCCGGTCTGACGCGGTTGAATATTCCCGCGAATGGCGGAAAACAAGGTCTGCCGGTCGCGGCTTTCTGCCGGGAAGGATTCGAGGCGTTCGTCCGGAATGGGGTGATTGGATAAAACCGCCTCGTTGGCAATGGCGCGGATGAGATCGTCCGCGGCACTCCAATCCCTCTCGTCGGGCCAATAGGAATGAGTGGGTCGTTTCAATTCGTTCATGATCGGTTCTCGTCGTTATCCTTCACCGAATGCGTAAAGGATGCGTTGTTTGCATTGATTCCAGATATAATCCACCGAGCCGCGCGGGATTCCCAGTTCGACGCCGATTTCCTCGTTGGTCTTGCCTTCGGCCTTAAGAACGACCAGGCGTCCGCAGGGAATCTCGATTTTTTTATAAGCCAGCGAGACGTTTTGCAGGACGTGTAGAATCCGTTCCATGTCGTGACTGTCCCGCCATTCGCTCCCGGTGGATTGGGGATCGGCATGCCAGTCTCCCATCTCAACCTGAAGGGCCGATTCCGCCGCCCGGGTGGTCATTCCACACCGCGGACATTGCCAGCGATTGGCCGGGCCGAGCGGTTCTGCGTTTTTGCAACCGATCGGGCATTGGGTGAAATCGGCATTGCGTGTCGGAGAAAGAAGAGATCATCGATCCGCAACGCCAGCAGGCGTATTGGGTATGGGTTCGCTTGCGGATCAGGTCGATCAAGCGCCGTTGGGCGATGTGATAGACCGCCCGCTCGAATCCCGCTTTGCGCATCCATTCCGGCATGGCGCGTTCCCTCTCGCTAGCCGCTGCCACTGTTTGAAAACGACTGTCGCAGGCCCAGTCAAAGACGCAGCCGCTGTATTGCGACAGAGAAACGGATTTTCCCAAGCGGGTTTGAATGAGAAATCCGTTTTCCGGAATTGCCGTCCGTCTGGGGATAAAAGGCGATCCAAACTCTTTGTAAAACGCCTCGCGATCGGTCTCCCGATAACCGTGAATGGAAGCGGTCTCGTCATTCAGATTCAATGTAACCACCTGCCGGTTTACGGTTTCGAGAGCGATCCGCCATCCATCGGTAGAGAAAAAGAGAGATTCCAGCGTATCGGTTTTTCCTAGATCGTCCAGCAAAGAAATATCCCAGGTGTGGAGCAACTCCCGGTTTCCGATATCCCAGACGAAGAGGCAGCGATCGGAGCGGACGGCGGCCAGTCTCCCACCGTCTTTGGAAAGCGCCACGCGTGTTAATATGCCGTGGCGCATGCCCCGCGCTCCTTCGGAAGGGAAAACCACCGGTACGGGATTGTTTTTCTTCCAGACGCGGGCGGAAAGATCGCTCAGGCACCGCACCGTTTCTTCCATCACCATGCCAACCAATTCCTCTTCCAGTTCGCGAACGTCGAGCGAGGCGCGTTTCATTCCGGCGATATGGCGGCGAACCGCCTGCGAGACGGCGCGCCGGATAATGCGGCAATGATAATCGGCGCCTTCCTGGATCAACGCGCCGAATTCCGGCGGCGAATCCGAATAAATCGTCCGTACCGCTTCGGGCGTCAGGAATATAGCCGAAATCGGATTCTGGGAAAAATCGGCCATGATTCGCCGGATAGTCGCTGAATCGAGATGCCGGTCTTTCAACTCGCGAATCCGCGTAGAAATTTGCAACGCCGATTCGCCCGCAACCCGCTTTCCCCATTCCTCGGCCTGCTGGGGAAACCAGGCTTGTTCCCGTAGTTCAGAAAAAAGGCCATCCGCCAGCGAATCGTGGATCGAATCCAGCGCGGAGGAAGAAGGATTGCCGTCTAATAATGTGTGGATATGGTCGTTTACGGTATCCATATGGGTTTCGCGCGCGATCCGACGGATGAAATGGCATAGAATAAAGAACGGGCGCTGAAATGATTGTTTCTGTACAGTTCGATAGACAATCATGATCTTACTCGGTTCACCCGTTCTCCTCAAGCAACTTCTTCTTTTTTCTTGGCTTATGTTGAGCGCAGTCCTGCCGGGCCTCTAGATACCCGCCGGGTGGCCGAGTCGATTCGGCGTTTCAACTGTAACAATCGTTGCCGAGGGAGGTTTGACTAAAAAATCGGGCGCATCGGATTATTAATCCGGTGCGCCCTGGATATGAGCGTCTGTTCTGGTAGATCGACCAAAAAAAGTGTCGAGTAAAAAACAACGATTCGGCTTTTAGATTGCTTCACTTCGTTCGCAATGACACGAACGTATCGCTATGTCATTGCGAGCAAAGCGAAGCAATCTAATGATGATCCTATTCGCCATTTGATCCATAGTATACTTTTTATCTCGACAATATTAAACGGTCAGACTACTAGTGGGGAGATCATCCATATTCGGGATCGGGATCCCAGCCGTCTTCCGAATAGGGAACGCCGCCGGGGATGACGACATCTGGCGTGTCGATGGGGCCGAATGAGTAAGGTTCCTGGCTAAGGGTTTCGTTGGAGTGGAAGGCTTCGTCCCAGGTCATTACTTTTTGCTGGTATTCGGCCATGCGACCCATGATGGCAGTCATAGTACTGATAGCGATGGTTTCGGCTTCGTTGACCTTCTTCTCATGGCGGATGCTATCGATCAGATCGATGTGTTCCTGCACGTAGGGATTCTGATAGTCACCTTTGAATTCGAAGGGATTTTCGCCTCCGATCCAGTTGCAGCAGTTGGATCGTCCCTTGGTTCCAATCAGCAGTTCGGAAACATTGCTGAACTCGCCTGCCGTCTGTTTGGACATACTGTTCATGTGCATGCCGTTTTCGAATTCGAAATCGACGGTGTGATGATCCCAGATATTGCCCTTCTGTTGCCAGGCGCGTCCACCATACCCGGAAGCCTTCACCGGGTGTTTTCCCATCACCCAGAGAGCCACGTCGATGTTGTGCACGTGCTGTTCCACGATATGATCGCCGGAAGTCCAAAGGTAGTGGTACCAGTTACGGATCTGGTATTCGGTCTCCGACATGCCCGGCTTGCGGGGACGGAACTTAATCACCCCGCCGCACCAGTATACATTGGCGGCGAGAATCTCACCAATGGCGCCATCCTGAAGACGCCGGATGGTATCCTGATACCGTTTTTCGTGACGGCGTTGTGCCCCGGCAACGATAGATAATCCTTTAGATTTGGCTTGCTTTCCCGCCTCGATAATGCGCCGGATTCCGGGCGCATCGACCGCCGCAGGTTTTTCCATAAAAACGTGTTTTCCTGCCGCCACCGCTGCTTCCAACATGACGGGACGGAAGACGGGCGGAGTGGTCAGGCAGACATAATCGACATCCGTTTTCAGTAAATCTTTATAGCCATCCCAGCCGGTGAAACAGCGCTCGTCGGGAACCTCGATCTCGCGTTTGGCCAGCCGGTCGCGCATCTCCTGAAGTCGGTCGGGGAACAAGTCGGCCAGGGCGTGAATCTGGACAGCCTCATCGGCGCGCAAGCAGTTTTCCGCCGCGCCCCGTCCCCGTCCGCCGCAACCGATGATTCCAACCTTGACCGGTGCGGCCGCGCGCGCATTCGACGAGGGAAGGATGGCGAAAGCGGCGGTCGCTGCCGCCCCATGTTGAAAGAAACGTCGTCTTGATATAGAGGATTGGTTTTGATTCATGAGTTTCATTCTCCCGGTTCAGAATTCAGAATAGGAACATCCTATCATAGGAGAATCGCGGATTGCAGCTCCGCAAAAGATCGATTATTCCATTTCACTCTGAACCAACACACTTTTGGATGTATAATATATCATAAATATTTGGAGTGAATCGTCATGGTTTATCAGCAAAGTAAAACTGACCCGACGTCACCGGATATAGCCTTGGTGTTGGGAGCGTATCGAATGAGTGATGCAGCCATTCACGCACGTTTGACTGAATTCGCCGATTCCTTTGCAGAACCGGCTGTTTCTATCGAGGAACTGCGTTGTACGCTACAAATGGAAATGGGAGAGCGCACCCTTTCAGAAGAAATTCGCCGGTTGCGGGATGAGGAATGATTCCATGCAACTCTACTACCTGGATACTTCGGTTTTAGTAAAACGCTACAAACCGGAAGAAGGTTCTGAAAACATCGACCGGCTATTTTCTTCCCTCCCTTCCAATGAAAAGCGTCTTATCACCAGTATTTTTTCCATCGTGGAGTTTGCCTCCGCTGGCGATCGATTGGCAAAATCTGGAACCATAACTAAAACCACGTACGGTAAAATGATCAAAGCATTCAATGAAGACGCCGAACAATATTTCCATTTTCTTTCCATGGATGACGGCATTGTTTTTTTGGCGGCAGAAATGGTGAAAAAATACAGTATACGGCCAGGAGACGCCCTGCAACTGGCCAGTCTTAAACGCAGCCGCGATACCGTAAGCGGATACGATCTGGAGATCGTCTTCCTAGCCGCCGATATTTCGCTTTGTAAGGCTGCTGTAGAAGAAGGGTTTCGAGTTCTTAATCCTGCCGGTCAATCGAAAACGGAGTGGTTAGATTGCCTTATTCGGAAATAGATTTCCCCTCGTTTAAAATCCGGTCAACAAACGGAGAAAAAACCACCACGGATGCGATTGAAATCATACATCGCCGGTACTTCTAAGGAAAATCCGAAATGCTAACTGCATTGGAAGACGAGGAAGCGAACTTAGACGTTGCATGCAAGATTTACGATTTACTGCAGGAAGCAAGTCTCACCTAACAGGAACTAGCGGATCTCATTGGCACGAGCCGCTCCACCATCGCCCGCTTGGAAGACGTGGACTACGAAGGGCATTCACTGTCGATGCTTCGGCGGATTGCTGCCGCTCTCAACAAAAGGGTGCGGATAAAATTCGTTCCGTTGAGCCCCTCGTCCACTGGAAGAAGGTCGGGGGGAGAGATGGGATTATCTCCCTTGGGCTGCGGGCGGGGACGCCCGCGCTCCTTTGCCTGATGTTCCCCCGGTTTCACGGACAGTGAGTTAAGAGTGTAAACTACCGTGAAA
>CAZFOX010000413.1:0-5298 GCA_964520565.1 uncultured bacterium
GAAACGCGTGATTGCTAAGTTGGATTTGGATGGGGCCGAAACCAATCCAATTGCTCTTTTAACTGTACCACTTCACCGATGACAATCAGACCGGGGGGGCGGATTCCAGCCTCTTCAACCCGATCGGCGATATTTACCAAGATACCGGTAATTGTCTTCTGATTGGGGCAGGTTCCCCATTGAATCACGGCAACAGGCGTTACAGCGGATTTTCCGGATTGGATTAATTGTTCGGCGATCCATCGGATATTCAGAATGCCCATAAAGACAATCAGAGTCCCCTGAATTTTGGCCAGGGAAGCCCAATCCACCTGCGACTCGGATTTACAGGAGTGTTCGTGTCCGGTGACGGCGACAAAAATGGCGCTGGAATCCCGGCAGGTGATGGGGATACCTGCATAAGCGGGAACCGCGGAAAGAGCGGAAACGCCGGGTATAATTTCGAACTCGATTCCCCGTTCCCGAAGAAAAGCACACTCTTCTCCTCCTCGTCCAAAAATGAAGGGATCGCCTCCCTTTAATCGGACAACCGCCTTACCCGCCAAGGCTTCCCGAGCAAGAATCTCATGAATTTCTTCCTGGCTGCAGGTCTGTTTTCCTGCTTTTTTACCGACATAGATGCGCTGAGCATCTGGAGGAGTAAAATTAACGATCGCCGGATCGACCAAGTGATCGTAGACGACAGTATCGGCATGCCGAATTGCATCATGGCCTTTCATGGTTAATAAGCCGGGATCCCCCGGTCCCGCTCCAACCAGAATCACTTTTCCCTTGAAAGAAGAGTTCATATCCATCGAAAACCGTACGGAAGCGAAATTACATCGATTAGAACGGTTTTCATAATTCCGTTCCTATTCGCGTTTCGAACCGCTCTAGTAGAGCGACTAGTAAAACGTGTCGAGTGAAAAAACGATACGACTTTTAGATTGCTTCACTTCGTTCGCAATGACACGAATGTATTGCGATGTCATTGCGAGCAAAGCGAAGCAATCTAATGATGATCCAGTTCGCCAGGTGATTCATAGTATGCTTTTTTACCCGGCAACATTAAACGGTCAGACTACTAGTGTACACAGATACTAATATAAACAGAAAAAAAGCCCGTTCCAAAGAACGAGCTTTTCGATTTCCGATATGGATCGATCAATTACCGGACGGCAACAACATTGACCGCTTTGGGTCCTTTTTCGCCTTGCTCGACATCAAATTGAACCTGCTGACCTTCATAGAGGTTCTTGAATCCTTCCCCGGCGATTCCGGTGTGATGTACAAAAAGTTCTTTCCCACCTTCCGCTTCAATAAAACCATACCCTTTTTGTTCGTTAAACCATTTTACTCGACCGCTTGCCATGATACAGATCTCCTGTGTGTTAAAAATGACACCCCGCTACAACTGGTACTCGCGGTGCCTTTCCAAGGACCTGTAATCGGTTGAGGAATAGACAAAAGAGGAAGGTATTTGAAATATGCACTCGATGTTCCAGATTTGGGATGAACTTTAGGGTATTATACACTTTCCCATTCCCATTACTACCCCACAACGTATTATTTTACAAAAAAAATATCAAAATATCCCATTCGAAATCGCGCCAGACAGTACACTGAATGAATCGAATCGATGATATAATAGAATAAACACACGTAAATCCATAAAATTCAGTTATATAAAGATGGGGAAACATATAAACCAATTCAGGTCTAGGTAAAATTGAGAAGAGCGATATCCTACTCCATGAACATATAATGTCTTGGAAATCGCATGCAATTTTTACAATCAATCAGGGGACTGAAAAGTTAAAATAAAGACCATGCGTGGAATCGTTGTTTATTTCGATCGCGAAAAAGGATATGGATTCATTCGCAACGGGGATTATCCGCAGGATATCTTCGTTCATATTCGTCATATACGGAATCAAGAGTATTTATCGCAAGGACAGGCAGTCCGTTTCGAAGTGGAAAAAAACGAAAAAGGCCTGACCGCCGTTCAGGTGGTACCGAGAAGAAAACAAGTTTCTCCTTACGCAATTTATGGGAGTGCATCTGTTTTTGCTTTCCTCGGCGGTTTTATCTTCCTCAGTTGGATTGAATGGAATGGATGGCTTGCCGCTTTGATTTCCATCAATGCAATCACCCTTCTTTATTATGGATACGATAAAATTATATCCCGCACACATTTATTACGGGTTCCGGAGCGGATATTTCATATCCTGGCGTTGATCGGCGGTTCGCCAGCCGCACTGGTCAGCCAGCGAATTTTCCATCATAAGACTCTGAAAAGATCCTTTCAAATCGCTTACTGGAGTGTGGTAATTATTCAAATTATCGTCATTCTTATATACGTGTTGTATTTTTCCGAGCCGGAATAAAAAGAAATGGGAACCGTTCAAACGGAAAATTATTGAAATATCGTTGTTTCTATCGTTTCCATCCGTATCCTTCTTGAAAGAAGAAAGAGCCAGCACCATAATACTTTTTTACAACTATTCCGATTCTGTATTCCGATTCCTTTCCAGAACCGATTCAGAACCGATCTTCTGCAGGAAATACGAGAGGAGAATAACGCATGACCCGTGTTGCGATTGGAATCGACTTAGGTGGCACAGACATCAAGGGCGGGTTGGTGGCCGAAGACGGTACAATCATCCAAACTTACATAAAATCGACAGAAGCACAATTGGGTGGGCGAAAAGTAGTCGATCGAATCGGCGATTTGATTCAGGAAATTCTCGATTCCGATGCGATGAAGGGCCGCCGCGATCAATTGCAGGGTATTGGCATCGGCAGTCCGGGGCTGGTCGATCAGGAAAAAGGCGCCATTACCCGGCCTGTCAATATTCCCGATTGGGATTACTGGATCAATGTTCGCGAGATTTTCCAGGAGCGTTTTGGTCTGTTTACCTGGGCGGATAACGATGCCAATGTCGGAGCGCTGGGTGAGGCTCTCTTTGGGAAAGGCAAAGGGCAAAAAGTCGTTCTTGTTTTAACCCTGGGAACCGGGGTTGGCGGCGGAATCGTCGTGAACGGCGAGGTTTATCACGGCGCGCGCGGATTTGCTGGGGAACTTGGGCATATCATGGTGAATCCCAGCGGTCCGGTGTGCGGTTGCGGGAATGAAGGATGCCTGGAAACCTACGCTTCCGCCAGTGCCATCGCCAAATACGCGCAAGAGAGAATCCGCGTCGAACATATCCCATCCATTTTGAAGGATATGGCCAAAGAAAACGACGGTAAAGTTACTTCGAAAATGGTGTACGAAGCCGCCTTAAAGAAAGATCCCGTGGCGATACAAACCGTGGCACGAGCGGGGAAATACCTGGGTATCGGAATTTCTACGTTCGTTGTGGCGTTCAATCCGAGTATCGTCTGTATTGGAGGCGGGGCATCGAAGATGGGCGATCTACTGCTCGATTACGCCCGGGAGGAATTGCCCAAGCGGGTATTTTTCCACTCGCATTTTTCCACACCCATCATCCAGGCGGCTTTGGGCAATGAAGCCGGTTTAGTCGGTGCAGCTGGATTGGCGTTAACCGGTAAATTATGACGCCGGACGATCTAAAGAACTACGCAAAACAGATCGGATTTGATGATTTGAAAATCAGCGATCCCACGCCTCAAACGTGGGATCGTTTTTATGAATGGCTCAGTAGCGGTTATCATGGCGAGATGCACTATCTCTCCCGACGCGCGGAAGAACGTAAAAATCCTCGCCTTCTCCTCGAATCCACGAAAAGCGTTATCCTAACCGCCAAGCAATACCAAACGATTCAACCAGCCGTTCCCTCTCCACACAATCCTTTTCAAGGCGTGATATCCCGATATGCATGGGGAGACGACTATCATACGATTGTCGCCAACGGTTTGAAAAAAATCGTGGATTACATTCAAATTCATACCCGAGGCCAGCATCAAGCTCGCTGGTTTGTCGATACGGCCCCCATTCTGGAGAAAGATTTCGCCGCTCAATCGGGGATTGGATGGACCGGGAAACATACCAATATCCTCAGCCGCACATTGGGAAACTGGTTTTTTCTGGGCGTTATCCTGACTTCATTGAAACTGGATGCGGATCCACCCGATTCGAATCATTGTGGGACATGTACTCGTTGCATCGATGTGTGTCCGACCCAAGCATTTGTGGCGCCCTATATTCTGGATGCCCGCCGGTGCATCTCTTATCTGACGATCGAACTGAAAGGCTCGATTCCTCGTGAATTTCGCCGCGCCATTGGAAGACGAATTTATGGATGCGACGATTGCCTGGCTATTTGCCCCTGGAACCGCTTCGCCCAATCGTCCCATGAAACCGGTTTTTTCCCGCGTGAATCCCTTATGTCGATGGATCTGATCCAACTCATGGAGATGACAGAGAAAGAGTTCAGTTCCTGTTTTAAGAACAGCCCAATCAAGCGTATCAAGCGGCGAGGTTTTTTACGAAACGTAGCCGTGGCATTGGGGAACGCTCACGATCTCCGAGCCGTTCCTGTATTGATAGAAGCCTTGCACGATTCAGAACCATTGGTTCGCGGGCATGCGGCCTGGGCTCTGGGAGAAATTGGAGAAAGAGTGGGGGAAAGTGAATTGCACCGAGTAAGGGAACGAGAAGAAAACGGATGGGTTAACGAGGAGATTGATACTGTATTGAAGAACTGGCGTTGTTGATTCTTATTGATTGTTGAGCGGCTTGTTAACTTCTTCACCGTTCTTATCGGATTCCAACCACGATACTTCTTCCGGTGAAATCTGTGGAGGTAATTGTCGATCGGTGTAGAAACCCAACGAAGAGAGCGATAAGATCACGTTAACAATTTCCCGTTCGTCCCGTTGTTCGATTCCCCGTTTGGCTTTTTGAATCAATTCATGCGCGATTTTCTGCCGTTGGGAGGATTTCTTATCCGGAGACATTTCCGTCAGATAACGGCGTTCCAGTTGAGAGACGATCTGAGTCATATTCTTCCAGGTCATCGGAAAACGTTTCCGGCGCCCCAACGATCCAATGGAACGATCAAAATAATAAAGAATCGAAAAGAAAATCACCAAGACGACCAACGGCCACCAGAGATGCGCCAGTAAGTTTCCATAGGCTTTCGTAAATTCAACAAGAAATTCCGGCGCATTCATTCGTCCCAGTTCCTCAATCTGTTGGATACGACATTTCTCCAACCGTCTAGTAGAGCGACCAACAAAAAGTGTCGAGTAAAAAACAACGATCCGGCTTTTAGATTGCTTCACTTCGTTCGCAATGACACGAACGTATCGCAATGTCATTGCGAGCAAAGCCACGAACGTATCACAATATCA
>CAZFOX010000414.1:0-5288 GCA_964520565.1 uncultured bacterium
CATCGGTTTTATCCTGGGACAGAAGGGATTGATGGCCAACCTGACCCTGGAAGGTTCCAAAATCACCAAATTGGAATCGAAGAAGAAAAAATAAGAAATGATCCATTTCTCCGGAATGGATGCGGCGGTATTTCCGGATTGTGAGGTTTTTTCATGGCTGATTCTTCTTTTCGCATCATCGCATTGGGTGCGCATCCGGACGATTGCGAGATTTTTTGTGGCGGCCTAGCGGCGAAATGCGTCGCCCGGGGGGATAAAGTGAAATTCGTTTCGGTGACCAACGGGAACGCCGGTCACCATCGAGACGACCGTGAAACGCTCCGGCGGCGGCGCAAAGAAGAAGCGCGGGCTGCCGGTGCCGTTTTGGGGATCGAATACGAGGTGCTCGACTATAACGACGGCGAATTGGTTCCCTCGCTGGCCGTCCGGCAGGATATTATCCGCCGTATTCGGGAGTGGCGAGCCGATGTGGTTTTATCTCACCGTCCGCACGACTATCATCCCGACCATCGCTATACCGGGATGGCCGTTCAGGATGCGGCGTATATGGTTATGGTTCCACCCGTATGCCCCGATGTACCCGCGTTGTCGCATAATCCCTTTTTCTTTTATTTCTGGGATCCGTATAAAAAGCCGTATCCCTTTCAACCAGACGCCGCTTTGAGTGTGGATGACGTTATGGAGAAGAAATGGGACATGATGCATTGCCATGCTTCCCAGTTTTACGAATGGCTTCCCTTTGTGGAAGGCTGCCCGGATCCGGTTCCCGATGCGGAGGACGAACGCCGCCGCTTTCTGATTTCCACCTGGACGCCCTGGATGGCCGGCATGACGGCCTGTTGCGTCAATCGGTTGGAAAACCGGTATGGCGGCGAAGCGGCGATTCAGTTTGCGGAAACCTTCGAAATATGCGAATACGGACGCCGCCCCTCTCCCGAAGATTTGGATCGAATTTTTCCCTTTTGATTTCCCTCCTATGCTATAATAGGGGACAGGCAAAGGGGAAATGCGATGCACGATGTCATACGTATCAAGCCCCATCACTTTATCGATCTTCTGACCGCCATCGGCGAAGGGCGTGTTGTGTTCGAACCGAATCCCGCCGGGAATGCGGACTTTTGGGTGGCTCATAAACTTGCCCGGAATCCTCATTCCCGCTTGCAGATCGTATTGGAAGAGGCGGACGATGTCTGTTATCCCTGCCAGTTCCACGTTCAAGGAACCTGCCAGGGAAAGATCGATACCGCCTTTCATCCCGACGAAACCGTTTCCCTTCAGCCGTTGCCCTGCCGGATCGACCGCCGTTGGTGCGAATATCTGCAACTGGACGAGCGGGATATCCTTTCCGCGCCGGAATTGTGCCTGCGGATTCAATCGCAGGCGGACGGTATCGCCGTTGTTTACGCGGACGTTCCATCCGACAGTGCGGCGGATCTTATTCGGAAACTCCTTACAGGCGTTGACGCCTTCCTGGGTTATGCGGCATCATGGAAATCCTGACGTCGCTCGTTCAATTCTGATGAAGCGAGGGATATTTCATGATGTTGCATCCGGTTGATATCGCGATCGTGGCGGTTTACATGATCGTGGTTTTGATTATGGGATTGGTTTTGCGGCGTGTGGCTTCCCAAAATATCGGCGAATACTTTTTAGCGGGACGGCAGCTGCATTGGTTTTGGATTTCCATGTCCGGCAGCGTTGGTTTTTACGATGTCACCGGAACCATGTGGATCGCCTCCATGTTTTACATCATGGGTCTCAAATCCATGTGGATTCATTGGTCGTGGGTTTTTCTGCTTCCCGCCGCTTATATGGCGTTTGGGGGGAAGTGGGTGCGCCGGTCGGGCGTGATGACGGGCGCCGAGTGGTTGATTACCCGCTTTGGCAATGGATTGGATGGCCGAATAGCCCGACTGCTTTATTCCGCGCTTTTTATCATCACCTCGGTCGGCATGACGGCCTATGCTTTTCAGGGCATTGGCAAGTTCGCCGCCGTTTATTTCCCTTTTTCCGAACATACCTGCGCTATGATCATCATTGGCGTCACGACGTTTTACGTCATTTTGGGCGGTTATTACAGCGTAGTATTCACTGACGCTATTCAAACCCTGATTTTAACGTTGGCCGCTTTCTGTGTAATATTCATTTGTTACCTTCATATCGATCCGCAAAAACTGGCGGAATCCGTTCCGGCGGGATGGCTTAGTTTAACGCCCACCTGGCAACCCGCTTATCTCTCGGACACGGAATACAAGTTATTCGGTGTACTGGCGATGGGGTGGGTCGTACGCGGGATGCTGGTCAAATTCGGCGGGCCGACCGCTTTGCCCGAATTCCAGCGTTTTCTCTCCACGCGATCCGCCCGGGATGCCTGCAAAGTGGGGGCGGGGTGGAGCCTCTTCCTGTTTACCCGGTGGGGGATGATCATGGGAATCGCCGCACTGGCGGCCATCGGAATCGAAGGCGTGGAAGACCCGGAGAAAGTATTACCTCACGTACTAAATATCTACCTGCCTGTGGGACTGAAAGGTTTTATCTTGGCCGGTTTTATTGCGGCATTCATGTCCACCTTCGATTCGAATGTCAATGCAGGCGCGTCCTGTGCTGTGCGGGATATTTATCAGGAACACCTTCGTCCTAATGCCACTCAAAGAGAACTGACCTGGGCGGGTTATGGGTCGTCGTTTTTGCTGGTCGGTTTGGGAATCCTGTTTGGGTATCAACTCCAATCCATCGATCAAATCTGGATGTGGTTGATGATGGTTCTCGGAGCGGGCTGCATGATCCCCAATATCCTGCGTTGGTTCTGGTGGCGGTTCAACGGCTGGGGTTTGGTGGGATCGCTGGGCGGCGGCATGCTGGCCAGCTTGTTATGCACGTTTCTATTACCCGGCGATGCGATGGGAACCGTGATCCGCATGGCGGTGATTCTGGCAATTTCGCTGGTGTTCGCCGTGGCAGTTACTCTATTAACGCCACCCACCGATGCGAATGTCCTTCAGGAATTTTGCCGTACCGTTCGCCCTGGTGGTTTCTGGGGACCCGTTCGCCGACAATTGGGCGAAAATTACCGCCGGGAAAAAAGAGACGCGTTTACCCGCGATTGTTTCAATATGCTGGTCGCCATGCTGGTGATCTTTTGTTATTTTTACCTTCCCGTCTATGGTGTGATCCACGACTGGACCATGGTAATGAGATTGCTTCTCGCCGGTCTGTCGGGAACGGTTCTTCTCTATTTCACTTGGTATCGATATCTGCCGGAAGATTAATAAAAGAATGAATGGATTCAAAGAATCGCCGAGGAATCTCTCTACGGTTTTGTTCCGATGAGTAAATCGATTTTCTTTATAATACCATGAACAAAAGATCGGCGTGGTTGTTGGTTGTTTTGATAGCGGCGGCGTTTGTGTTGCGGTTCGCCGGGCTTGGATCGAATCCACCGGGATTCTTCCGCGACGAAGCCGACAAAGGATATACGTCCTGGTGCCTGTTGCATACCGGGCAGGATCAAGCGGGTAATTCATGGCCTTTGTTCGTTCCCGCAATGAACGTTACCACCTCGGCGTTATATCAATATCTGGATATCCCTTTTGTGGCGGTTTTCGGGCTGAATGAATGGGCGGTACGCCTGCCCGCCTGTCTGGCAGGAACCCTCTCGACGTTTGTTGCGTTTCTGTTGGCGCGGGCGCTCTGGGGAACGGCGGCGGGCCTATGGGCGGGCTTGTTCGTTTGCCTCTCTCCCTGGAGCCTGTTGCTGAGCCGTTGGGCCAATCAGTCGATCCTGCTGACCGTTAGTATCCCCCTGGGTTTGTACTTTTTTCTTCGCCAGCGGGAGAGGCTGTATCCCTCCGCGAGTCATGCTCTGCTTTCCGCCTTGTTTTTCCTGGCCGCCATTTATACCTACGCGCCCGCACGCCTGTATGTCCCGGTTTTTGTGGCAGTGTTATGGATCGTATCTCTCAGTCGTGAAGCGTTATCCCCGGAGCGCCGTAAGGAGTTATTGCCGTCCCTTGGAATGTTTGCGGCGGTGTTTGCGCTTGGCTGTATTCCTTTGGCACGGCATATTTTGCTGGAACCGGCGCAGAGCGCCGCGCGCCTGTCGCGGATCACCATTTTCGACGGACAACCGCTCTCTTCCGTTATCCTGGAATGGATGGGAAATTACTTGCTTCATTTTTCCCCTTGGTTTTTATCGATTCGCGGCGATGAAAACCTGCGGCATAGCACGTATTTATTCGGACAACTGCATCTGTATTTATTACCGCTTGTGATTCTGGGCATTCTGCAGGCGTTTAAGCGGCGGTCGCGTATCGATCGCATTCTGCTATTCTGGCTGTTCTGTTTCCCCATCGCCGCCGCCTGTACGCGCGAACGGGTTCCGCACGCTTTACGGAGTGTGTTCGCCGTTCCGGCGTTTCAGATCGTGGCGGTGTACGGCATCGTTTCGTGGAACGAGTGGAAGCCGCGCCTGTCAACCTGGATTTCCGAGAATGGGGTGAATGGCTGCGTCCGCTTTTGGTTTGCGTTACTCGTCCTTTGCCCGATTCTCTATCTCGGGGATTTGTTCGTTTTCTACCCACGTTATGCGGCGGTGGAGTGGGAATACGGATACCGGGAGGCGGTGTCGTGGTGGAACGCCCACCGGAACGAAGCGGATCGAACTCAGGTCTCCGGCATGGCGGAGTATCCCTATGTGTTTTTTCTTTTTTACGGCCAGTATCCCCCGGAACGATGGATCGCCGAACGGCGCATTGAAGGCGTGGAGTTTGTCCCTACCGGCCAATCCACCCAATCTGTCCTGGGGCCGGAAGCCGGGCGGGTTTTGTATTTGTTGCGCGAAGAAGAAATCCTGGCGGCGCTTCCGGAATCGGCGATTCGCCTTCCCTCCGGCGAAATAATCTGGAAATGGGTGGCGTGGGGAAAAAAGAAAGAATAACGGATCGGGTTTATTGGGCTTTGCGTCCGCTTATTCAGCGGGTATATAAAGAAAAGAGGTTGCAATCATAGAAACGAACGCCGTTCGGCCAGGAAAGAAGATCAAAATGGATTTCCACCAAATCGCCGAGGAAATGTGCCCGGTCATTTATGAGGCCGGAGAAATAGCCCGTAAACATTTTTTAAATGTCGAAGTGGAACATAAAGCCGATAAAAGTCTGGTCACCGTGGCCGACCGGGAAATCGAAACGTTCTTGAAAGAAGCGATTCATAATTTGTATCCCAATGATGGTGTATTGGGCGAGGAATTCGGCGACCATCAACTGGAAGACGCGCAGAGCGTCTGGGTGATC
>CAZFOX010000415.1:0-5276 GCA_964520565.1 uncultured bacterium
GCTTGTCGATGGCGATGCGCTGGCGGCGGTTCGCCTCGATACGCTCCATCGCCGCTCCCGGCCCTGGATCGCGACTCCTCATCCAGGAGAAATGGCGCGTCTTTTCAACACTACGGTCAAAGACGTCCAGGAACACCGGCTGGAATTTGCCCAACGCCTGGTCTCCGGAGAACGGGGAGTCGCCGTCTTGAAAGGAGCCAAAACCGTTGTGGCCAACGCCGGCGGGAAATCGTACATCAACCCAACCGGGACGCCCGCCATGGCTTCCGGGGGAATGGGAGATGTCTTGAGCGGCGCAATCGGCGCTCTGCTTGCACAGGGACTTCCCGCCGATAAGGCGGCGGCCTGCGGCGTTTATTTACATGGATTGGCCGCAGAAATCGCTGAAGAAAAAAACCATGCCGAAACCGTTTCGGCCTCCCAGGTGATCGGACAATTTCAGACCGCCCTTTCCCGGGTGAGAGTCTGGACGGGAAACACGAAAGGAACTCTTTCAACTTTTCAGAAAGAAGAGATTGCAACGCCCTTTTAGAACACTCCTCGCGGCTGGTTTCATGGAATCCGCCAGATCCGACCGGCCTCGGGATGATCTCATAAAGAAAGGTTAAAAAATGGACAACATGCTATGGATTGTGGCTGTTGCCGCGGGAATTGCAGCGGGATTCGCCATCGGCTTCCTGGTCCGGAAAATGCAAATGGACCGCCGGGTTGGCAGCATACAAGAGCTAGCCAACAAGATCCGGGAGGAAGCTAAAAAAGAAGCGGATACCGTTCGCAAAGAAGCGAGCATCGCTGCCAAAGAACAAGTACTGCAAGAGAAAAATAAGTTTGAGGAAGAGGTAAAAGAGCGGCGGGCGGAAATCTCGACTCTGGAGAAAAAACTCGACCGGAAAGAGGAACAAATCGAAAAACGTCTTTCGGAAGTCGAGACGCTGGAACGGGAAAACCAGGCCCTCTCCAAACAATTGGAAAAACGTTCCAAAGAGCTGGAGAAAAAAGACGTTGAACTTTCCGCCCTCATCCAGGAAGAGCGCGGCAAGCTGGAAAAAATATCCGGTTTGACCACTGAACAGGCCAAGGAATTACTCCTGCAATCGGTAGAAAACGACGTTAAGCTCGAATCGGCCCGAATCATCAAACAGATTGTCGATAACGCCAAAGAAAACGCGCATCGCGATGCGCGGCGTATTATCGCCACGACCATGCAACGCGGTTGCACGGAATTCGTCAACGAATCCACCGTATCCACGGTCGCGCTCCCCAGCGATGAAATCAAAGGCCGGATTATCGGCCGGGAGGGACGCAACATCCGGTCGTTCGAGGCATTGACCGGCGTCAATTTAATCATCGACGATACGCCCGATACCGTCGTGATATCCTGCTTCGATCCGGTTCGCCGCGAGGCGGCGCGGCAGACGCTGGACCGGTTGATTCAGGATGGACGAATTCATCCAGGACGGATCGAAGAAGTGTACCAGAAGATCATGAAGGAAATGGAAGAGGAAATGAGGGAGGAAGCCGAACGCGTGGTCTTCGAGTTGGGGATTGTCGATATGAATCCCGAACTGATTAAAATTCTCGGCCGCCTGAAGTACCGGTACTCCTACGGCCAGAATCAGCTGTACCACGCCCGGGAGGTCTCGTTCCTTGCCGGCGCGATCGCCGCGGAGCTAGGCGCCAATGTGGAAATCTGTAAACGAGGAGCCCTTCTGCACGACCTCGGCAAGGCAGTCGATTTCGAACGCGACGGCACACATGCCTCCATCGGCGCGGATATCGCGAGGAAACTCGGCGAGAAACCCGCCGTCGTGAATGCCATCGCTGCTCATCATGAAGACGTCGAGATGGAAACCGTCGAAGCCGTCATCGTTTATGTGGCGGATGCCATTTCCGCGGCTCGACCCGGAGCCCGCCGGGAAACCATTGAGACCTACGTCAAGCGGCTGCAGCAATTGGAAAACCTCGCCGAATCATTCGGCGGCGTCGAAAAATGCTTTGCCATTCAAGCCGGGCGGGAAATCCGCATCATGGTTCAACCGGAAGAAGTGGACGACCAGGCTTCCGTAAAACTGGCCTACGATATCTCGAAAAAAATCGAGGATGAAATGCAGTATCCGGGACACATTAAAGTCACCATCATCCGGGAAACCCGCGCCGTGGCTTACGCGCGCTGATCCTCGAAAAAATTCTTTTCCTATGTTCGCCCCCTCGTGGTATGATAACCCCGAGGGGGTTTTTCATTTATGGCGTTCCCATCCATACACGAAATCGCTTCTGCTTTCTTCGACCTGCTCTATCCACAGATCTGCGCCGGTTGTGGAAAAGAACTCGCCCAATCCGACACACCCATCTGCCCAGACTGCTTTCACCGACTCCGTCCTTTTACACCACCGTTATGCCCTCGTTGCGGCGCTCCACTTCATCAACCATTGGCTCCTGGAATAAAACAATGCCGCTATTGTCCCGATACTCCCCATTTCTTTGACCGACTCCATTCGGTTTATTCTTATAAAGACCAAATTGTTAAAAACCTGATTCATTCCCTGAAATTCGATTATCAAACCCGTCTCGCTATCCCGCTCTCTAAAATGCTATTGGATGGATTCCTGTATCATTACGCCCGGGAGCCACTCGACGCGATTGTTCCCGTTCCCCTTCACAAAAGCCGTTACCGGGAACGGGAGTTTAATCAAGCCGCTCTTTTGAGCCAGGGGATAGCCGAGAAAACGAATCTCCCCATTCGGGAAGACATCGTTTTCCGCATCCGGCGGACACCTCCTCAAACAGCCCTGCAGCCCCAGCAACGGATCAAAAATCTCGAAGGTGCATTTGTTCCGGAATCTGTAAATGCCGCACGTGGATTGCGTGTTTTGATTATTGACGATGTAATGACTACCGGCGCGACGATCAATGCCGTTTCCAGCGCATTGCGGCAGGCGGGAGCGCAAACCATTTATGGTCTGACTCTCGCGTTGACGATCGATCGCCCCGCCAGCGGATCCCATGCGGTAAGCGAATAATTCTCTGTTTACTTACACGACTCCACCATGAACGATAATCGAACAGAAGCTCTTTCGTACACCCTCGTCGTTACTGGCGACGAAATTCTATCAGGAAAACGAAAAGATCAACACATTCCTCTCATTAACAGCGCCCTGATTCAACGCGGAATGGAATGCACTCGTTGCGTGATCGTCGGCGACAACGATTCATCCCTCACGGCGGTACTCAAACAGGCGCTTCAAGAATCAACGGTCGTTATCGTGACCGGCGGCCTGGGGCCTACGCTCGACGACATCACTCGCGAATCCCTCTCGGAAGCGACGGGGATCCCGTTGTATGAAAATCCTGGGGCTCTGGCCGAGCTTCGGGAACGATTCCGCCAGATCGGCCGCCCGATGTCCGACAACAACCGCTGTCAGGCTCTAGTTCCCGAAAAGGGATTTTATTTCTCCAATCCCAACGGAACCGCTCCCGGGCTGGTCTACGATCTGGGAGACCGCATCGCCGTCGCACTTCCAGGCCCCCCCCGCGAATTGGAACCGATGCTCAACGACAGCCTGATTCCCTTTCTTCAGTCGCGTTTCCAACTCCAACAAACCCGTTTTTCCACCCTGATGCGGTTCTGTTGTATCGGGGAATCGAATCTGGATACCGTCGTCCGAGAACGTTTACACTCCATTCCCAACCTGAGCGTCTCCTCTGTTTCTCACCTGGGGACCGTCGATTTGACTTTTTCTCTGCCGGCGGAAGAAACAGATTCCAAGGAACGATTGCAATTCTGTACGGAAACAATGAAAGAAGCCTTGGGAGATTATATTTATTCCTTCGCCAATGAATCCCTTGCGGAGGTTGTAGAGACGTTGTTACGAAACCACCGGGAAACTCTGTCTGTGGCGGAATCGTGCACGGGTGGACTATTAGCCGCTCAATTGACCTCCATTCCCGGATCGTCGGATGTTTTTCTGGGGGGAATTATTGCCTATCAAAATAGGATTAAACATTCTCTGCTCCACGTGGAGGCGCAGACTCTCTCGCAGTGTGGGGCCGTCAGCCGGGAAACGGCTTGCCAAATGGCGAAAGGCGTTTTACGGGTCATGAATTCCACGTGGGGTATCGGCATCACCGGAATCGCCGGTCCTGGTGGAGGAAGCGAAGAAAAACCGGTCGGGACTGTCTGTATCGCCGTCGCCAACGAAGCCGAGGAGATACACCCTTTTCAGATCAAACTGTTCGGCTCGCGCGAAGCCGTGCGGCAACGAAGCTGCGTTTTCGCACTCGACCTGCTTCGCCGTAAATTGCTGAACCTTCCTCTTCATTCCGACTAAGCAATTTTTTTTAATATCATTGAAGGAAACCCACTTCCCGATTAAAATAAAATATGGGAAGTGGGAAATATCCCGTCCATTATTTTCCCCAATACCCACAATCCAATACTCGGCCGAGGGGAATTGTGCAATTCACCAAGGGTTACAAAAATTTCCTGCGCCGCTTTCTTCCTATAAAAAAGCAAGATATGTCTCTATCCGAAGCGCCGGATGAAAAACTCACTTTTTTAGTAAAGCGGACGGTCAAGCAACATCTGGAAGCCGGACGCGCGCTTCTCGAAAAAGGGCGCCTTGAAGAAGCAATCGAAGAATATAATGCGGCCGTCGAATTAGATCCAAAATGCGGTATCAGCCAATTCAATCTGGGATATGCCTACCATGAAGACGGCCAATACGAAATGGCTCGGGAGCACTACCAGAAAGCCATCGAAATCGATCCCTCCTGCCCCTATTTCCTCGAACATTTGGCGCGGTTGAACTTTGAAGTCCTCGATTATTCCGAAGCGGCGCGTCTGTTTCAACGCGCGTCCACCATTGGAAATATCCAATCGATCAGCATTGGTCTTTGGGGACGAGCGCTTTTCGAACAGGCGATGTACGAGGAATCCATCGATACTTTCCAACAACTACTCGAACGCGACCAACAACCGGCGATCCTGGTCGGCGCCCGCTATTGGCAGACCATGGCCAATATCAAACTGGGTCGTATTGCCGCGGCGCGGAAGCTGATTGAATCTCTCCTCCACCAAAAACGCGCTGACTATAAAGTCCTTTACGATTTAGGCGAAAATTTTATTGAAGCGCGTTGTCTGGATCTCGCGAGACGAATTTTTGAAAAAATTTCTATCGAACGCGAAGAATTCATCCTTTCCCGCCTTCGACTGGAAGACATTCGGAATTTGGAAAAGGAAATCGATGAAATGTTACCGGGGATTTTTGAAGGGGATG
>CAZFOX010000416.1:0-5264 GCA_964520565.1 uncultured bacterium
CATTACATGGAAGTGGATATCAACCTTTCCAAGGTCTTGTTCATTGCCACCGCCAATACACCCGATCGCATTCAGCCCGCCCTTCGAGACCGGATGGAAATGATTCGATTGGCGGGATATACCACCCGTGAAAAAGAAGAAATTGCCCGGCGATATCTAATTCCCCGCGCCGTTCAAAACAATGGATTGGCTGCTCAGGACATTGATGTTGGAGTGGGAGCGCTTGATTTCCTCATTCAGGGATACACTCGGGAAGCGGGTGTACGCAACCTGGAAAGAGAGATTCAATCCATCTGCCGTAAGGTCGCTGTTTTAAAAACCAAGAAACGGTGGCGGAAATGCAAAATCACTTCGGCTCGAATTCACGATTTTCTGGGTGGAGAGACGTACTATGATGAAATCAAACGCCGAACGGCCATTTCCGGTGTTGCTACCGGATTGGCATGGACTTCTGTCGGTGGTGAGATTTTATTCATCGAAGCGTTGGCCGTACCCGGAAGCAAAGGCGTTCAATTAACGGGTAAACTGGGCGATGTCATGAAAGAATCCGCTCGCGCCGCTCTTTCGTTGATCCGCTCGCGAAAGAACGAATTGGGCATAGCGACTCATTTTTTCCGGGATAATGAAATCCATCTGCACGTTCCTGCAGGCGCCGTTCCCAAAGATGGCCCTTCTGCTGGGATTACTATGGCCACAGCCATTGCATCTGCCGCCACGGGAATCCCCGTGAGGAACGATATCGCCATGACGGGAGAAATTACTTTGTCCGGTCAGGTATTGCCGATTGGCGGCGTTAAAGAGAAAATCCTGGCCGCGCATCGAGCAGGCATTCGGACGGTGATTCTGCCTTCTCGAAATCGTAACGACCTGGAGGAAGTCGATAAAACCATCCGAAAAGATATGAAGTTTTATTTTGTGGAACAGTTGGATGACGTTCTTGAATATAGTCTTAAAGACTTTTCTCACCGAATTGCTCTCAGAAAGAAGAGTCGCAAGCGTTCTCGATCAAAAGAATCCCCAAGAAACTAATCTAAATTTCTCGGATGAGGCATGACGATTGAACTGGATATTTTGAAGACATATAAAATAATAATTCTATAAAAATTTATCTATCTGATAAAATTTGGGGTTCGAGAGAATTTGCACGTTACCAAGACGGTACGAATTTCGTATAAGAGAACGCAAAAAGTAATTCAAGATGGAGGTTAAATCCATGTGTCAGATGAGAATCATAAATAAATCAATCGTTTTATGCACAGTTTTTATGCTTATGTTATTTATGTCCCAGTCCATCTGGGCGGAGCAGAATGCCGCACAAATGTTGTCGGATTCATTTCGAGAGGCCATTTCAAAAGTTAAGCCCGCGGTGGTTAGTATCAGTGCGGAAAAAACCGCTAAACCCGCTCAAATGCCGAAAGAATACGACATGGAAGAAGTTCCAGAGTTCTTCAAGCGTTTTTTTGGTGAGGAATTCTTTAAAAATCCGCGTTTTATGAATCCTAAACGTGATTGGCAGGGGTCTGGTGTGATCATATCTGCAGAAGGCGATGTATTAACAAACAATCATGTAGTGGCCGATGCGGATTCGATCACCGTCAAACTGGATGATGGCCGTACAATAGAAGCGGATATAAGCAGCGTTAAAACCGATCCTGCTTCTGACCTGGCGATATTCAAACTAAAAGAAAACGGGGAGTATCCCTATGCTTCGCTCGGCAATTCAGATGAATTGAAAGTGGGCGATTGGGTTCTTGCGATCGGAAGCCCGTTTGGTTTGGATCAAACGGTCACGGAAGGGATCGTAAGCGCCAAAGGCCGAACCAGTTCCGACGTTCAGATCGGCGGGGAAGATTTTTTTATCAAAGATTACATTCAAACATCGGCGGCGATTAATCCCGGCAACAGCGGTGGACCTTTAATCAATTTAGAAGGTGAAATTATTGGAGTGAATAACGCGATTCAGACAGCCGGCGTTCCTGGAAATCTTGGGATTGGATTTGCCATTCCATCCAACCTGGCTAATAAAGTGATTGATAGTCTTAAACAATTCGGCGAAGTGAAACGCGGTTATATTGGTGTGATGATGCGTCCCTTAGGGAGCAACGACGTCGCCAAGTGGTATAAGCAGGAGTATGGAATTGACGAAGGAGTGTTTGTCGAGTCGGTGATACCCGGTTCGCCTGCTGAGAAAGCAGGATTGAAAGAAGGCGATGTCATCACTCTGTTTAATGGCGAGAAAGTAATCAACCCCGGCCACATGATTAACCAGGTGACAGCACTGTCGCCGGGCACGGAAGTGGAATTGACGATCATTCGTAAAGGAAAACAAACGACTGTCCATTTGACTCTGGCTGAAAGGACTGGCGAAATCGCCTTATCTTACGCTCAAAAGTATTTGGGTATAACCGTGGAGACGTTAACGCCGGACAATGCGGAAAAACTGGGATACGAAAAAAACATGAAGGGAGTTGTGGTTGTTGAAGTGGAACCCGGCAGTAGCGCAGCTCAGGTAGAACTCCAACCCAACGATGTAATTACCGAAGTGAACATGAATGGCGATGAAATTGAGGATTCGTCGCAATTTGAGAAATTCATTTCCGATACGGTGAAGGAAATGAAGGAGAAGGGACAACGGGATCATTTAATTCTTCTCCACATTTTCCGGGCGGAGCGGAAATACCCGGATAAATGGGTCGCTCCGACGATTCGGTTAACGGATAAAGATAAAACAGAGAACAAGTAACCGTTTTTATTGATTCATTCGATAGGATTCCAGGAGAGATCGTTCTGTCAATAGGAGCGATCTCTCCTTATTTGTGTCTGTATACTCCTCTCTGATTCATCGGTCATTTTGAGTGCAAGTGATTGACAGAACCGCGAAGGATGGGTATATTTTCGAACGGTCGGAGGCCCTATCGTCTAGGGGTTAGGACGCCAGACTCTCATTCTGGAAACGGGGGTTCGATTCCCCCTAGGGCCGTTGGTTTTCTTCTCTCTCCCCCATCGGTCAAAACAGTTCTCTCTTTCCATTCTTTTTCTCCGTTCGTATCGATATCGACTAATCAAGATTCCAAAGGAGATTTGCCCGATTGTCATAATACTGCGACAAATAAGGGTTTGAGAAATGGCGGATAGGTATATCATTCACAATAATGAAAAATATCTCGATGCAAGAGAAATAGGTGTAAAAAAATAGTCATATTATCTTCCCAAAAAGAAAAGGATGTGAGATTATAGGTGTAGATCGAGTTCTCCTGCTTGCGATTCTGATTATGCCGCACTATTCAATTGGATTGAAGTATCAGGTAATCCAGAGAGGACGATAATACTCAATCATTTTACAGGGGTTGTTGTATGGCAAATCCGGAACATCTTGAGATACTCAACCAGGGGATTGAACAATGGAATCAGTGGCGGAAAAAAAATCCCTATATCCAGCCCAATCTTTCTGAAACCAATCTTTCCGAATTCAATCTATCTGAGGCGAGTCTATCCAAAGCGGATCTTCGGTTAACCAATTTATCCGAAGCGGATTTACAAAAGGCATTGCTTTCGCATGCGGTTTTATCGGAAGCCGATTTACGACACGCTAATCTATCCGGCGCCGATTTCCATATGGCCAATCTCGAACGCGCCGAGATGACCTATGTGAATCTGGCGAACTCGGTGTTATCCGAAGCAAAATTATATCGCTGCGATCTGTCCCGAGCCGATTTGTGCAAATCGGATTTATCCCAGGCGGATCTGGGCTGGGCGAATCTTTCCCGTGCGAATTTATCCGAGGCGAATCTTTCCAAGGCGGATATGCGGGATACGAATCTTTTCAAAGCCAATCTTTTTCGAACCCGGTTGAACTGGGTGAATTTATCGAAAGCCTATCTATTACGGGCTTACCTGTATGGAAGCAACCTCTTTGGCGCCACATTAACGGAAACCAATCTGGTCGAGGCCGACTTGTCGTTCGCCGATCTTCGCTGGTCCGATATGACTTATGCCGATTTAACCGGTGCCAATTTATTGGCGTCGGATTTGTCGTATGCCAGTCTGCATGGAACCAATCTGCATCAGATCAACCTTACTCATGCGCGTGTATGCGAAACCTCTTTCAATCAAACCCGGTTGGAGAACTGTCTATTTTCCGGTGTCGATTTGAGTGTCGCCAAGGATTTGGATACGTGTCTCCATTACGGACCCAGCATTTTGGATTACCGGGCCTTGTTTAAATCCATTCAGATTCCCAGAAATTTTCTGGCAGGTTGTGGTATTCCGGAAGTGATTCTTCAGGCGATAGAAAACGTTGAAAACCGTTCGGTAATTTATCATCCCTGTTATATTAGTTTTTCCCGGCAAGATGAGGAAATAGCCCGGAATATCCAAAAAAATTTACAAAATCATAATATCCGCTGCTGGTTGTCTCCAGAAGAAAAAAAACATGGAGATAAAATCGTACAACGCATTGAAGAAACAATTCAATGGGATGAAAAATTACTTATCATTTTTTCTGAGCATATTTTGAATAACTCCTGGATCCGGCAGGAGATTGAAGCTGTATTTAAAAAGGAGGGTGAAACGAATCGAAATATATTGGTTCCGGTTTGTATTGATAACTCGTTTCTCGTATCCAAGGATTCATTACTGTCCGATATTCGGAAAAGCCGTGTTTATCATCAGTTCATTCCTTGGAACGATCCTACTGTATTTCAATCCTCTTTTCATGAATTATTGAGACAACTTGTGAGTAATAATGATCCGTCTCTCGAATGATCATTCTCTCTTAAGTATCTCCTCTGAATTTATAAAAATGGGGGAGGCGTGAAGATCTGATATTTAAGTCTTTTAGTGAATTACGATTTTTTTGAGCAGGCGATAATCATCTACATTGTTTCCGCATTTAGGGCTCCAGGATGTCCCCAAGGTTCGTTCGGTTTGGAAATGGCCCTGGACGATCTGGCACAGAAACTGGACATCGACCCTTATGAACTGCGATCCAGGAATTTATCGGGTACGACGTATGAGGTGGTTCCTTATGAATTTCAATTGGGCGCAGAACGTTTCGGTTGGAAAACTAAATACCAGAAACACGGTTCCCAACCCGGATGCCGGCAACGTTCAGAAAGTGACTCAGTGCAACGATTAGTTTTTGACCCACCCCAGTGAAGTTTTAGCGGTTTTGAAATCTCCTTGCAAGTCTAAATAAAGAAAATCATGAATGATGCATTCGCACGGTTGTGGAGTGTGTGGGTAACTGCGCGGCCTTATGCGCA
>CAZFOX010000417.1:0-5257 GCA_964520565.1 uncultured bacterium
AAGCCAGTCACTCGAATCAAATGACCGGGACGTAGATTCTCAAATTCCGCGTAAGCGCTCAATCCACCGCCATACCAGGCGCCCGAATAAACCTGAATCCCCCCGGTATCATCCTGGACGAATAAAATAAAAGAACGATCCAAACCGCCATCCGAAGTCAATCCATTGAAAACTCCCGGAGCATTAATTACTCTCCCTTCAATAGTATACTTATCCATTGTTTTCAAGCCTGGAAACGTTGGATTTCCTTCGGCATCCACTTGATTGATTTCTGCAATCGTTGTGATGACCTGGCTGAATGCGGGAATTCCAGTCCCTATCAAAACCGCTAAGCTTATAATCGCAACAATAACACGTTTCATCAATCATTACCCCTTTCGTAATACAATATTTTATATCGTAATATTAGCAAAAATCTCAGGAATTTGTCAACGGGTATGGAATCTCTTCAATCGAATATACGCCTAGAAAAAAATATCGCTCCGACAATTGACGATCGCATCCATTCCATGTTTCAATCGTTCAATGAGATTGGGTGGTTTATCGATGAGCCGAACGAGTCGTTGGTTTTTTCTTTGGATCGGTTTCCTATCCCCGCTTGCCTTCTGCGATGGCGGAACGTTGCAGTTTTTTAATCCCTCCAATCCCGAATCATACGAACCACCCTGGCCAGTTGAAGATCCGGTACATCCGATTGACAAGCGTATGATGGAAATGAGGGAGTTGAATGAAACCGGCTATCTTCTGGAACGGGAATCGAATAATAATAAAGTACTCGTCTTTATTTCGGAAACCAGTAACAAAGTCTACAGCGATATGAATCAGGACGGTCTTTTTCAAAAAGAAGAAATCGTGTCCTATATCGTAAAGAATTATGCCTCACCTTCAGAGAACAGTTTTTTTCTTCCTCTATCACAAAAAAAACACTATGTTCTTCCCCTCCCGCTAGAACTGGGAAAAACAAATCAAACTATTTTTGTTTTAATGAAATTCACAACAAAAAGCCGACGCGCTTATTTTGAATTCCCTAAAATCCTCAGCCATTACCGGGGCGAAATTGCAATCGGCGGCGAATCCTACCCGGCCTGCCTTGTATTCCGCACCCCTTTCCCTTATTCATTCAACAACAATGAAATCATTATAATTGACAGCAACCGGGATGGTTCGTTCGACCGTCTCGATGACGCCTGGTTTTCCTCGCAGGGAATTGCCTATTTCAAGGACTCCCCCTGGATGGTAAGTACTGCTTATGAAAACGATGACGCCCGCATCGCAATTTCGCCCTATCAGGGGCCTGCCGGATCATTAAAAATGGAAGGCACCCATATTTTTCAAACCATTTTGCAATGCGACGGTCAGAACGAAGAAGACAGCCGGTACTTTTTCTATCCAATCTCCTTGCCGATCAAAAACGATCCCGTTTATCTACTTCCTGTAGGGAACTATTCCGTTACTCAAATATGGCTGAAATCCAACGATTCCAGGGATGTTTTTTATCAGGGACAAAACCTCAATCTGCCTGTTGAAATCGTTTCAAACCAGGAAACGATTCACACACTGGGGAATCCCATGAAATTGCATCTGACAGTCTCTTCCTACCATCTTGGGTTTGTATCCTTGAAATACAAAGACATCGAGAATTCCGATCATGTAAAATTCACTCCCATCAGTCGCCAGGATTTAAAATACGGAAATCTTCGATCCAATCCACGCTTGGAAATACGTAACAATAAAGGCACTATCGTTGCACAGGGGATTCTCCGCCCCGGTTGAGGCGGATATTGCCGGGCTTCCGTGCGAATGCCCTACGCGCAAGGCGGGACCTTTTACGCCACTCTCTCCGGTGCGAATTCCGATCTGGTACAGCCGGTTGCGTTCACCCATTACCCCATTGGCCCCCTGACTGTTCTTCTTGTCATCGTCGGATTTGTCGTGAACGTGTGCCGGGGCGTTTCGATGACCGAACCGTTTCCACGCCTGGAAAAATTAATCGCATTACTCCCCGGTGGTTTGGGGATATTCCTCATCCTTTTCTTCACAAGCCCCCCTATTTTACACGCCGCGATTCCCCTTATTGGACAAACGATCGCCTTGCTGCTATGGAGCCAACAAAAGAATCAAGGATCGTATGCCAGTAGCGCTTTTCTGGGCTGTATGCTGGCGGGAATGATCAGTTTGGGTACGTTTATCGGCATTTCTCCCGTAAGAAATTCGCCTAGCGACGTTTTCCCAGGGATTCCGATTTTTTTACTGGCTATCATTCATGCAATTCCTCTGTCGGTAATCCGTTGGAAAATAGCGACCGGCCTTCTCGGAAAACTCCTGATTAAATCTACCGCCATCGCCGTTTTGATTCCCTCATCGATTTTAGCGGTTATCTATTTCTGCATGGAAACATCGCTTTGGACTCAACTTTCTCCCCTACTGTACCTGAGCGTAAGCGCCTTCCTATTCGGAATATGGCTCACCCATAATTCCTGGGCGCGTAGCGCCGCATGTGGACAATAACATCGTGGGCTACAGTCTGGCGCAGCGAGCCCCACCGAATCCACTTCTCATTCTCTCAACCGGTATTATCAAAATAACTCCACCCCTCCAGCGCATACGCCAAAGGGGTGGAAAACTACCATCCCGATAATCTTTATGCCAATACTTCCTTGCAATACTGAACGCACTTGGTTACTTCGGCCACAGCATCCGAACCTTGTGGAATCTCGTATTCCAGTTCGATATCGGCCGGAAACGACCATTTCTCTTTTTTTACTAATTGGAGAATATCCTTAATCGGCGTGTCGCCCTGGCCGAACGGCATATTGGGTCCGTTATTGAGTTTCCGATCCTTGATATGCAGACTGAGAATGCGATCATGATATTTCTCGATAAAAGCAACCGGAGATTCATTGGTTCCAGCCAAATAATGCCCTGCATCGAAATTGATACCCAGAAATTTACTATAAGATAGGATTGGCCCGTCGTAAGTCGTCGGTTTCAGTTGAGTATGGTTATGGAATCCAATGACAATCCGGTGCTTATCCGCAAACGGAGCCAGTTTTTGCGCTGCTTCTTCGGAAAGTTCGCGCGTGATTCCTTTTGCGCCGAGCGCTTTAGCCACGTTGAAATAATAATCGATCACCTCGTCCGGCATATTTCCATCGCCGATATTGCCAAACTTGACTATATGGATATTCACCCCCGCATCGTTATAGAGTTTGCGTAACTCCTTGAATTTATCCATTGAAACCGTCTTGCGCCAATCGAGGATTTCCTCCTGCCGCTGTTGCATGGCTTTTCTTTCTTCTTCTGTCATCTCCCTCCGTCGGCCTCCGCCTGGTCCGCCTGGACCTCCTGGACCTGCACCGGGGCCACGGGAAGGAATCCCGGCATATTGCTCCACCGGTTCGCCCATCAATTCAACGGAACTGATTCCACACTGGGTAATGTACTTCAGCAAATCTTCCGCTGTTCCGGGCATGCCACGATAGCTATAGGTGATCGTCCCAATCTGCACACCGTTGAAATTGGAGTTGGGTTTCTCCGCCGCCAGAGCGATCCCGCTTCTCGATAAAACCGGAGAAGCGGCCAACGCCGCCGCGATTCCCATAAACCTCCGCCTGGATACCATCGTTCCACTTTGATCTCTCATCATGATTTCTCCCAATGCCGTTCTTTCCTTCGAATTCTCCTCATGAGATCGATTCGAATAACTTTATATATAGTCATTCTTTCATACTGATATGCGATCTGTAAAGACAGGATGGCTCGAACGTATGGAACCTAGGAAAACGATAATCGAGTGCCATTGGTTATCAAAGCTGAGTGCAGGTCAGGTCTCTTAACACAACCGGGTAACTTGATAATCGCCTCGATCTTCTTTATCTTGAGAAGATTATCAAATAGGCTGAAATGCCAGATCGTTTCATCCCAATCCAAAGGAATCCCCATGTCGAATCCCTCCCCGGCAAACGCTTTGAAAAAATCCTTCGGCCTCTACGACGTCGTCTGCATCATCGTCGGCATCATCATCGGCAGCGCCATTTATCAAACCCCCTCCAATATCGCTGGAATGCTGCCCTCCGCCGGTGCGATCCTGCTGGTTTGGTTGCTGGGAGGCGTTTTATCCTTCATTGGCGCCTTGTGTTACGCCGAACTGGCCTCCACCCATCCCAAAGAAGGCGGCGACTATTTCTTTCTCCATCACGCCTTCGGCGATTGGGCAGGTTTTTTATATGCCTGGGGACGCATGTGGGTCATTCATACCGGCAACATCGCCTCGATGGCCTATATCGCAGGCATCTACGCCGCAAAAATCTATCCCTTTCCTTACGCCCAGACTGTATACGCCCTCTCTTCCGTGATCGTCCTTACAGGGATCAATTCGCTTGGCGTCCGGGAAGGAAAATGGACGCAAAACCTGTTAACAACCGCCAAAGTCCTTGGCTTGGGAGGAGTGATCCTGGCGGCCCTGTTTGTAAGCCCTCCCGAAACCACTTCCACAACGCCAGGGGTAGAACTGCAGATGGGTTCATTTCTCCTGGCGCTGATCTTTGTCCAGTTTTCCTTCGGCGGGTGGAGCGACTGCGCGTTTGTCGCAGCGGAAATTAAAAATCCCGAAAAGAACGTATTTCGCGCTTTGATGTCCGGTATCGTCCTGGTAACTCTGATCTACTGCCTGATCAATGCCGTTTTAATCCTTGCGCTGGGTGTGGAAGGAATGGCGGTGTCGCAGGGCGTCATGGCCGATGTCATGGAACGTGCCCTCGGCCCAATCGGCGGAAGACTGATCTCCGCATTGGTGGTCATCTCCGCCCTCGGTTCCGTCAACGGCATGATTCTGGTCGGTGCGCGCATTTATCACGCCTTCGGCAGCGATCATCGCCTTTTTGGATTCCTCAGCCAATGGAATCCGCGCACCGGCGCTCCCCTGGCAGCTTTCTCAATCCAGGGAATTATCTCGGCGATACTCATCCTCACAGGACGATTTGAATCCCTGATCGTGTATACCTCCGCCGCTCATTGGTTGTTTCTCATGGGAACCGGACTGGCGCTGATTGTTTTTCGGCGTTGGGAACCGGAGATTCCCCGCCCCTTCCGCGTCCCCCTCTATCCGATTCTCCCTATTATTTATATCGCCTCCTGCGGCCTGCTCTTTCAAAGCAGCCTCACCTATGCCAACACGATCACGCCTTATGGCGGCCTGATCGGATTCGGCATCGTCTTGATTGGTATACCGGTTTATTGGTTGTCAAAACGAATGGGT
>CAZFOX010000418.1:0-1071 GCA_964520565.1 uncultured bacterium
GCAGCCTATCTTCTTTCCAATGAGGTTTTTATATCGGGAGTACCTTGTTATGGGTTACCCCTTACCGCGCGCTGCTCGCTCATGAATTCCTATCTCAATTCAAATATTTCTCGTTTCGATTGAACCTTTTTCCAAACTCTCGCGTAATAAGAGGGAAAGAGCTGGATACTTTTTACTATATAATCAGGAGAAAAAAATGAGAAGAGGATTATGGAGCGTTATCCTAGGGGGGATGCTTTTTTGTTATTCGGCTTTTACGGATGTGGTGATAAACGAGATTAGTTACAATCCGCAGGACGATCAATATATTTCCGGTTCGTTGCGTGAGTTTGTGGAACTTTACAATCCGGGAAGTGCGGCAATCGATCTGTCGGGTTATCAATTCACCAAAGGCATCACGTTTACTTTCCCCGATGGAACCTCAATCGCCGCTGGGGGTTATCTAATCGTTGTCCGAGACTTGAAACAATCATTGTTCCGGGGAAAGAGTTTTCCCATTATCGGAACGTATGAGGGCGAACTAGCTAATAACGGCGAGCGGTTGGAGATCGTGCGTCCCGATGGGACGGTGGCCGATAGCGTCCGGTATAACGACCGATTCCCCTGGAGTGTGACCGCCGATGGGTACGGCCCTACGTTGGAACGGATCGCCTGGGATTTACCGTCGGACGATTATCATAGTTGGCGGGCTTCCATGTGGGCGGACGGAACGCCGGGCGCGGTGAATTCGGTTATCACGGCGGTTCCCCGTCCGATGATGGCCGGTTACGAAGTGATTCCACCATATCCAACCTCTCACGATTCGGTAACGATTCGCGTCGGACTGGATGCCGCTACCGTCATCGATTCTGTCACGCTGCAATGGGAAATCCCTCAGCAGGGGAGCCTTGTGGATAATACCCAGCCGGCCATGTTGGTTATGGGATACGACCGGTTCCGGTATTGGAAGGGGAAAACCGCTCCATCCGAAGGGGAGGAATGGACAAAGCCGGAATTTGACGATTCCGCCTGGCCTCAGGGACAGGGAATGCACGGCTACGGTATATCCGATATGATCGGTACGCGGCTCAG
>CAZFOX010000418.1:1081-5257 GCA_964520565.1 uncultured bacterium
ATGAAAGGGAATTATACGTCGGTGTACGCGCGCCGAACGTTCCAGATCGCCAATGCCGAAACATTGAAAAATGTGGATCTGTACGTTTTCTTTACAGCTGGATTTATCTGCTATCTTAATGGGGTAGAGGTCGCACGCGCCAACATTCCCCAATCGGCGACATATGCTACACTCGCCACTCGTACCCATTCCATCCAAACGCCGGAATTTTACCGGCTCGAGAACACCGACGGGTTACTACGAACGGGGAATAATACTATAGCCTATGTGGGATTTACCAATAATATCAATCAAACCTCGTTTGGAGCGGGTGTTTTTCTGATCGAAGGCGAGCGAAGAGGCAGTTCGGGCAACGTCCAGGTTTTTTCTGTCCGTATGAGCCGGGTGGCAGATAGCGTCAATACGGTCACTTACGAGGCGCAAATTCCCTCTCAACCTTCGCAGTCCCTGGTGCGTTTTAATGTGCGGTTGAAGCGTACCGATGGTGCGATGGTTACGCTGCCCTATTTAACGGAACTGCGGCCGTTTGAATCGTATTTTGTTTACGATGGTGAAATCGAATCCAGACTGCCGATCCTGTGGCCCTATTACACGGGCGACAGCCAGTTGCCGGAAGCGAAACGCTCGGTGAGCGGCGTAGTGATCCTGCCCACAGGCGAATTGCATCCCCAGGTATACGATGGAGCCTTGCTGTATCCTTCCCGCAACGGGCAAAAATTGAAGTTTCTCAAAGGGGAGGAGTATCGCAACGACCGAACGCTAAACATTCTTCCAGAACGGCCACAGGGGGGAACCACGGCGGGACCCAGCACGCCGCATCGCGAGGACCTGGGATTCTGGTTCTTCCGCGAATTCGGTATCCCCAGTTGCCGTACCGACTGGTTTCGTATCATAGCCAATGGACAGCATACCCAACAGCTTTTGATACAACAGGTTAACGAGAAATTTCTCGAAATGAACGGTCTCAATCCGGAAGCGGATCTTTTTAAGCGCAATTACGTCAGTCCCAATTGGGAACCGCATACCAATCTGGAAAACGGCACTCAAAGCATCGATGCACTCTGCCGAGGAATCCGGCTGAGCGGTCAGGATCCATTGCATGATTTTTTGACGGCCAATCTGGATATGGAGGAATTTCTGGCTTACGTGACCGCATCGGTTTTGTCGAGCAATTGGGATGGATTTCATAATAACCATTGGATGTACCTCGATCCGGAGACGAAAATATGGCAGATCATTCCCTGGGATTTGGATAAAGCCTGGGGGTATACCGATACCAATTCGATGTTTGTGGCGATGCCCATTGAGTTTCCTCTGAATGGCCGGGCGCAACACGCCGCCCGAGAAACGGGTCCCGTCACCGGATGGTTGATGAAGGATACTCTCTTTTACCAGCAATACATCGACCGGCTTGCTTACGAGATGAATCATGCTTTCACCGAAGAGCGGATGTTCGCCCGGATCGACGCCATCGAGCAATTTCTGCTAGAGGATTTGCAGTTATTGGAACAAGAAATCGGTGCAAAACGGGATGACCGGCGCTCGCAGATCGAGGAATCCTACGAAACGATCCGTACCTTCGTTCGCCTGCGGCGCGAATATTTAAAACCGTTCCTACCCACGCCGGTTTCCGATTGGAGTGTGTATTAATCCAGTTTTTCGCCGATCTTTCATCATTCTGGTAATTTTTTCTTCCCCCAGGACCGGAGGTTTTGGGGGAAGAATCATGAAAAGGGGTATGAGGGAAAGTCGAGTGGTACGGGACGCGATACTTATGCCGATGGAAGCGTACTTTTATTTATGGTGGGGAGAATAATGCGAAACGTGCTTCCAAATCCGAATTCGGATTCGAAATCGATGGTTCCACCGAATTGGGTAACGATTCCATAGGAACTGGCCAATCCCATTCCCGCGCCGACTGTTTTTTTGGTCGAGTGAAACGGTTCAAAAAGATATTCCCTCTGATCGGCCTGAATTCCGATTCCATTATCCCGGATCAGAATGACAGCGTATTGTTCGCTTTTTCCGCTTATCTGTCCCTTCACACTTTCGGGTAAAGAGGCGGACGACAGGGTTTGGAGGGAGAGTTGAATGAAGAACGAATCGGAATGGCGATTCGAGAGTTGAGGATTGTTGAGGAGAGATTCAATCGCTTCCGCGGCATTGATACAGAGATTCAGGATAGCGGAATATAATTGGAACGAATCGGCCATAACGGGCGGGATGGAATCACCTCTCCGAAATTCGATGTGAATTCGGCGGTCGAATTTGTCCTGCATGAAGCGATGGACATTGGAGGCGATTGGAGTGATATCCGTTTCTTTCAGATCGATGGCAGTGTCTTGACTGAATTGCATCATATTTTTTACCAGATCGGAGATCCGATTCGACGCTTCTTCGAGGGCTTCGATGTAGGGTTTCACCGATTTTTCCGCCGATCGTTTGATGAAAAACAGATTGCCGAAGATTCCAGTCAGCATATTGTTGATGTTGTGCGCCAATCCCCCCGTCAGGCGCGCGACGGCCGCGATCTTTTGCAAATGGTAAATCCGTTCTTCACTGGCCAGTAGCTCCTGCGTCCGTTTTTTGACCAGTTTTTCCAGGCGGATGTTTTTACGCTTTATGAACGAAACGCGAAGGCGGTGAATGGAAAAGACAATCAAGAACGCCAAGGCAACCGAAGAAATAATAAACCACAATTTTCGCCAAAAAGGAGGGAGAACGACGACCGACAAACGAATGCCGTCCCGATTCCAAACATCCTGCGCGTTCGCGCCGATCACGCAGAATGTAAATGTGCCCGGAGGCAAATTCGTATAGCGGGCGAGATGGGAATCGTCGCCGGAAATCCAATCGCTGTCGTATCCCAGAAGCCGGTATTCGATCTGATTCCGCCGGGAATTGAAAAAGGAAAGTCCCGCATAATGGAACGCGATATTGGCTTTTCCATAGGGGAGTGTTATGGATGATTTCTGCAATTGGGGGTAGTGGATGGTTTTTCGATCGGTATCGATCCGGGTGACGACTACCGGCATGAGAGGAAGAGAGGGTGTGTTTTGCATCCTGGCTGGATCGAACTGGTTGAAGCCGTTGCTGCCGCCAAAATAGAGCAAACCGTTCTTATCCCGGCAATGGGCACGTTCGTGAAATGTATACTCCTGGACGCCGTCGTGAGGCAGGTATCGTTTCACGATCGTCCTCGAGCGGGGATCGAAATGGAGCAGGCCGTTTCGGGTCGATATCCACAAATCGCCATACTGATCCGGTTCGATACCGCAAATATATTCGTCCCCTGCGATCGCGTGTACGAAGCGGTCTTTTTCTTCGTCGTATAAATCGAGACCGATAGCCGTTCCCACCCAGAGTCGATCCTGCACATCCAGGGCGAGATCGATGAGGGTATTGGAGCAGAGAGTTCGTTCGTCGCTCGCGTCGTGTTGAAAGATACGGACAGTGCCGGTGGTTGGATCGATCCGATTCAATCCGCCTGAATTGGTGGCCAGCCAGAGGCGGCCTTTGGCGTCTTCCCGGATAGCGCGCGTTTCGGAACTGGAGAGGCGGTATAGTGAATCTTCCCGCTCGGTATAATGGCGATAAGTAGAGGAGGCGAGGTCGATTTCCAGAAGGCCTTTTGTTTCCTCACAAACCCACAACCGATTGTTCCGGTCGCAATGGATATCGCGGATCACATCCGCGGATCCCTCGGGAAGAGTGGGAAAATGGAATGGGGTGAAACGTTGTGTTTGGCGATCGAAAGTAAAAAGACCGCTGAGGTGAGAGCCAACCCAGAGGGTTCCATCCCGATCCTCTTCCAGACTGATGACGGTATCAAACCCCCGCGTGCCGGATTGTTGCGGATCGTGTTTAAGGGCCGTGAATTTTCCCGTCCGGGGATCGTAGCGATTCAGTCCTCCCCCCTGAACGCCCACCCATAAGATGCCTTCCCGGTCTTCCTGCAGGCAGTAACAAAAATACTCGCTCAGAGATTCGGGATCGGAAGGATCGTGAGTGAAATGGTTGAATTGGTATTTGAGCGGATTGGTGTAGTTGATTCCATGATGCAGGGTTCCGATCCAGATCGTTCCCTCGCGATCCCGATAGAGGCAATTCAAACTGGCGTCGATTAATCCCGATGAAAGCCATGGCTTGGCCGGTTCCGACCAGAACGAAAAGGTA
>CAZFOX010000419.1:0-5241 GCA_964520565.1 uncultured bacterium
GAACCGATGCCGATTTTGATCATTTCCGCCGTCCGCTCGCCGATCATCAGGTTGTAAGTACGCTTGATATGCGAGGCGATCGATTCGTCCAGTTCGTCGCCCGCCACCCGGATCGAGCGGGAAACAACCAGCCCGGACAGCGAAATCACCGCCACTTCCGTGGTTCCTCCGCCAATATCGACGATCATATTTCCCGACGCCTCGGCGACAGGAAGTCCCGCTCCAATCGCGGCGGCCATGGGTTCTTCGATCAGCATCACCTCCCGCGCTCCCGCACTGAGGGCAGAATCCTTAACCGCCCGGCGTTCGACGCTCGTAACGCCCGAAGGAACGCAAACCATGATACGCGGATTCACCATCCGCGTCCGGTTATGCACCTTATTGATAAAGTAACGCAGCATGGCCTCGGTGACTTCGAAATCTGCAATCACTCCATCCTTCATGGGACGAATAGCCACGATGTTGCCGGGCGTGCGCCCCAGCATGTTCTTCGCCTCGCTTCCGACCGCCAAAACCTGATTCGTACCTTTTACAATCGCCACGACGGAAGGCTCGCAGAGAACGATGCCTTGACCTTTTACATAAACAAGAGTATTGGCCGTACCTAAATCGATACCCAAATCTCTGGAAAAAAATCCCTTAAAACGCGATAGAAGCATTCAAACGTCTCCTCTTCGTCAATCGATGATTGGTTTGACGATTGATCGGTCAGACGAATTCAGCCTGACTAACCGAGTTGATAAAAAACCTAATCGTTATTTCGATCCAGAAGATAAACATACCCATCATGGATTTCCTGATTCCATAACGATCTTATTATAGCGTATGTAATAAAAAAATACACCGTAACAGGTGTACTATACTCGGAAAATTGAAAACCCTATAGACCGAATCGATACTCCCCGCTCTCTTTCTTTAAAAAATGAATCCTCTCTAGGTTTTTAAGCGCCTTGGACAAAAACCCGAATCGGCCGCATAATATTCCTACAGAAAAAAGCCCCAGAGAGGAGGAGTCTCTGGGGAGGCAAAGAGATGCACGGGCGCACGAGCGCCTATTTGAGGCGGATTACGCAGGATGAATCCGCTTACTCTCTTGAAAGGGGAGACGCGTTTAGTACGCCTCCCTCCATTCGGCATTGGAATCGGGCGGGAGGAAAAAGCGGCTAGACCGCTACTTCCTCCTGCCGGAGATCGACTAATTTTCTTTTCTCCGCCGGTTCTTGCGGCGCATTCATGACCGTTACATTGCCCTTCTTGAACTGCATGGAATAGACGGTCGAAACACCCTCTTCCGCCATCGTCACTCCATACAACGCGTCGCAGATGGACATGGTCTTCTTGCTGTGAGTCACGATAATGAACTGGGAACGATCCAGGAACGATCGCAGCATACTGGTAAACCGACCGATGTTGGTATCGTCCAGAGGCGCGTCGATTTCGTCCAGGAAACAGAAGGGGCTGGGCTTGATTTCGTAAATGGCGAACAACAGCGCACACGCCACCAGCGCCTTCTCGCCGCCGGATAGCAGGCCGATCGACTGCAATTTCTTGCCCGGCGGCTGCACTTCGATCTCGATTCCCGCTTCCATCGGATCGCCATCCATCAGAATCAGTTCGGCGCGCCCGCCATTAAACATGCGGCGGAACGTCCGGTTGAAGTTTTCCTTGACCTTGTTAAAGGTTTCCAGGAACAGATCGACGGTTGCACCGTGCAGTTCCTTGGAAGTCGACATCAGATTGGTCTTCGATTTCTCCAGGTCTTTTTTCTGTGCTTCGAGAAAATCGCAACGTTGCCGTACCTCTTCGTACTCTTCGATGGCCAGTTCGTTGACGATTCCCAGTTGAGCGATGCGGCGGCGATAGAAATCGATTTTCTCATTCAATTCCTCATCGGGCCGCTCGTCCCGCTCGCATTCTTCCTTGCCGTCCAGATCGGCGTAGGATTCATCCAGTTTGCGCCGCCAGTACTCTTCCTCGACCTGAAGTTTCATCCGCTCCTGTTCGGTGGTTTCGCGTTCCTTGCGAAGTATCTCGTACTGCTCCAACACGCCGTTTTCTTCCTCTTCCACCTTACGTAATTCGGATCGAATCCCCTGGGTGGTTTGCTCGCCGGCGCAGACTTCCTTCCAGACTGAATCCCGTTCTTCGCGAACGTGAACCATGGAGCCTTTGGTCTCTTCGATGGCCTTTTCAGTCTCGATACGGCGTTCTTCCTGTTGCCCAGCCAGATGCTGCTTTTCAGCGATGCCGCGATCCAATTCGCGCAGGTGACGCGAGATCGTTTCAATATCTCCCTTCCAGCGCTCGCTGTCTTTCTCTTTTTCCAATAAAACCATCCGGCAATCGGCCACGCGGTCCCCCAACCCTTTTCGGCGCTCGCGAACCTCTTGCATCTGCTGCGTCCACGCGTGGAGTTCCGATTCCAGTCCGGTTTTCTGCTTCTCCAGTTCTTCCAGGCGCAGTCCGCGTTCCTCCGCTTCCTGCGCGCCTTTCTCCATCTCTTGAATCAACCCGTCGCATTCGCCGCGGATGGTTTTGCAGGATTGTTCCAGACGCTGCAACCGGTTTTCGGTACGTTGGAACTCTTCCCGCGCCACCCGGCAGCGGTTTTCCAAATCCATGCGCCGCTGGCGCAAAATATCCCGTTCTTTCGTGGTTTCGTTCAAAGCGGCATGCACTTCCTGGCTGCGGGATTCCAATAAAGACCGTTCCCGTTCCAGTTCGAGCGTCTCGCTTTCTAGTTTGGATATCTCCGTGGCACGGCTCAAAATCTGCGATCCGGATATATCGCCCCCGGTAATAAATCCACTTCCGTCGATCGTATCACCATCCCGGGTAACAATGCTGGCTCCAGCAGGAAGACTCCGCCGCCATTGCAGCCCTTCCTCGAGCGAATCGGCGATGAATACCCGGTCTAACAACCGATTCAACAAGGACTGCACCCCGTTTTCACTGCGAACGACCGAAATCACCCGCTTGCGGGAGGCCAATTCCTCCGGCAAAGGCAATTCGTTCGGAACAGCCATTTCCGTCGACTGAGAGTAAAACGCGACCCGTCCCTTTTTCCCATCCCGAAGGTGGTGGACCGCTTCCAGGACGGTTTCTTCATTCCCGGCGATGATGGCCTGCAACCGGCCGGAAAGGGCGGCTTCCACCGCTCGCTCGTAACCCGCTTCCACCTGAATTCGCTCGGCCAGCGTGCAAACCAACTGCGGCAACCGTTGCTGATCGCCGCGCAATAGAAAACGGACGCCTTCATCGAATCCGGCCAGTTTGGATTGCAATTCCTGCAACGATTCCAGCCGCGACCGCGCCTGCTGCCAGCGCCGTTCCGCCGCCTGTAGATCTCTCTTGAGATCCGTCTCGGTTTGCGTCAGCTGATTGAGATGCTGGGTGATTTCATCCAGGCGGATCCGTGTCTCCGCCAATTGTTCCTCGGATGACGTCCCTTCCTGAGCGAGTTGTTCCTTACGCTGGTTCAGCGTAGCGGCCTCGGCCTCGATTTCGGACAGTTCCTTCCGTCGTTGCTGAAGGCGGTTGTTGTAAAATTCCCGGTCGCGTTCCCACACACGTTGCTGGTTTTTTTGCTCGGTAATTTTCTGCTCGAGATTCAGAAAGGCCTTCCGTCTTTGTTCGCCCTCGCTTTCCACCGAGGTAAATTCGCGATTGACGCGCTCCATATCCTCATTGAACTGCGTTAACTGTTGCCGAATCTCTTCGCTCTCGCGGGTCAGAGTTTCGATTTGCGCCTGGGCGTTGACGATACGCTGCTTTTCCTCTTCACAGCGCTTTGCATCTTCCTGGCATTCTCCCAATAACCGCGTGCGTAACTGCGCGTATTCGGCCACTCGTTCGCCGAGCGTACGCAAATGATGCTCCATCTGCTCCAGACGAGCGGCAGACGAGGCGTAGATATCCCGCTGCTTACGATTGAATTCGTCTTGTTCCTGAAGCCGTTGATTCAGGTCGCGTTTTCGCTGGCGCACTTCGGTCAGCTGCCCCTCGTACGTCTGAATCCGCGCCGCCAATCCCTTCAGTTGACTAGTCTTCTCTTCCCGCAGGGCCAGTAATTTCTTTCCCCCGCGGATATGCATGGCGTATTCCACCCGTTGCAGGTCGTGGCGGTACTTGCGAGCCAGACTGGCCTGGCGCGCCTGCCGCTCCAGGGAACGGCGCTGCCGCAGCAATTCCGAAAAAATATCGTTGATTCGAGTCAAATCCTGATCGGTACGTTCCAGTTTCCGCAACGCCTCCATACGCCGATGTAGAAATCGGGAAACACCCGCCGCTTCTTCCAGCAATTCGCGCCGCTGCATCGGTTTGGCGTTTACGATCATATCCACCCGCCCCTGCTCCATCAGCGAGTAGGAATTGGTTCCGATCCCGGAATCCATAAAAAGATCGGTAATATCTTTCAATCGGCATTTGGTGTTATTGAGCAGGTATTCACTTTCGCCGCTGCGATGCAACCGGCGTACGATATGAACTTCCTGGTAGGAAACCGGAAGAATTCCGTCGGAGTTATCGAACAAAAGCGAGACTTCCGCCAATCCCGCCGCCGGACGGGTGGCCGTCCCGTTAAAAATCATGTCCTGCATGGCCTGGCCGCGCAACCGCCGAGCGTTCTGTTCCCCCAATACCCAACGGATTGCGTCGGAGATGTTGGATTTCCCGCATCCATTAGGGCCGATAATCCCCGTGACCCCTTCGTCGAAATCGACCTCCAAATGGTTGGCAAACGACTTAAATCCGGCAACCGTCAGTTTCCGTAAATACATTCGAATTACCTCGCGCTATGCGTCCAAAACTCTTTGCAAATATAAAATTATTGAATGAGAACAGAGTAGATTAAAAAGCCATGACATTTCAAAGGCACTATAAATCAGACCTATCCCCCTGTCAACAGAAAAAACAGCATAAAGTGGTTCATCCACAATCCATCCACAATATATAGTGTGAAATTACAGGTAATTTAATTCTTGAAATCGCTTTACTTAGGACGATAGAAAATTGGGAATTCTTCATTTCATCCACAGGAAAAATTTTTTGCTCTTCGTATTCCTCATCCCCATCATCAAGTGGATTATCAACATATCATCCACAAGATATGGTGGTAAATTACAGTTACTTTAACATCTGAATCAATGGAAGTTAGGTAAAAGGATACAGAAAGGAATTCACTCTTTATTCAGAAGAGAACGGATAGGATACGGTTTCAATGGCTCGCACTGGGATTTCAGT
>CAZFOX010000420.1:0-3529 GCA_964520565.1 uncultured bacterium
TGAATGTGGTTCTTCAAATTGCTGGTCAGGACGCTCAGCGAGTCCGCATTCTCGATGTGCGGATGTATGGATCGCCTGTTGATCCCAATCTGTATTGAGAAAGATTTCAGTATCGAGTAAGAGTTGAGCCGGTCATTAAGGAAACGTGCGGCATAAGAATTGTGCCGCACGTTTTTTTAAGAATCTTATTTTGGATAATATTGGAGCAACTCGACGATTGTTCTGGTGGCGGGAGTCGTATCGACATAAGCGTAACAGCCTGTACCGAAATCGCCGGTTTGAATAGTTTCGAATCCTTTTTTTGTGAATTGCGCCAGCATGATGTTGAGGTCGTCGACTTGAAATCCCAGATGATGGAGTCCCTCGCCTCGTTCCTGCAGAAGATCATCCCAAATACTGGGTTTGCCGACTGGTTCAATCAATTCGAGGGTGATGGAACCTAAGGGGAAAAAAGCCATCTTCGCCTGGGCGGGAGTCGGTTTTCCCCGGTATTGTGTTTTCGCTTCCGGCTCAGCGGTTGGGAGAACAATTTGAGGATTATCTACTCCGAGAACGCTGGAGAAACTCGGTAATGTGTTCTCAAGATTTTTAACGATAAACGCAATTTGAATGAGCTTGTTTAGTGGGAGTATGGGTACAGGCGTTTCTGGCTGCACTTCCACGGGTGTTGTGGCGGGCGCTACTTCTTGAGCGAGAACATCGTTTAAAGAGCCCATCGTCAATCCTATGGTGGCCAGTCCCGATAGACCGTTTAAAAGATCGCGGCGATTGAGCGTACTCTGTAGCATTCCAGGGATAGGTCTTACTAATTTCATGATAACAGATCTCCAGGGAAAAGGATAAATAAACATTGGGACTTGCGGATTGATTTAAATCCAAATTGCCGTGAAAGCAAGCCTGAGATAATCTGTCAATCCGTCTAATTCCCTCCTCGCGTGATCAGCGGATTCGATGATTTCAATACAACATCCACGATGCGATTGGCGTTTCGGTTGAACCTTCTTTGCCTGGAGTTGGCGCATCGGCTTTCCAGTTGCCTGGATCGTTGCCGGATTCGGAAATAGCGATTCGTTGCAACGATTTTCCGGTTCCATCTGCATCCGGCGTCCAAGGTTCCCGATCGAAATAGATTGTTTCGTCAATGATCGACCAAGCCAGCGAGCCATCGGTGGGATCGACTTCGAGTAATTTCTCGACCGCAATTCGTTCTCCATTGTTGGAAAGATTTCCATTGTATGGCCCGACGATCTGGGCTGAAGAATCGCCAATGGAATAGGTGGCCTGGAATGCATCGCGGCTGGCGGCGATATTCGGATCGAAAGAAACCACCAGCAGGCGTCCCTTGGCGGGAATGGAGATATTGGCTGGGAAAACGAAATCGATTCCCCCATCCAGACGCCAGGGGCCGTTTTCATTCCAAAGAGGGATAACTTGCGATGTGGGATTGAAGAGTTCGATATATTCAACTTGAGTGTTATCATCTGTCGCGACTGTAGAGGCGGGATGATACATGATCTCTTCAATGACCACGGTGGGAATGGGTTCGGAGTTGTTTTGGTTTCGCGTCGGCGGCATGGCCATCCAAAACGCTTTGGTGCTATCAACGCGGCTCCAGGAGAGATGGTTTTCCTGGGCTTTGAAGAGAACTCCATCTACAACGCGGTCGGCGTTCGCCTGGCCCGGAAGATAGGAAAGGTATACTTTCTCTCCGTTCTTACTTAAACCAAATCCATTGCCGGATTCATTGAAATGGGTTTTGGCGTCAAAACTCAAGAATCCTCCGGCCGGGATTTCCATCACAGGCAGCGGCCACATTTTTAGATTCGTTTCGTCATCGCTTAAAAACCAATCGCCCAGGTGAATCGGTGAGGACGCCATGTTGTGAATTTCTATCCAATCGTTACCATCTTCCGCATTGGCCATAACTTCGCTGATTAATATCCCGGTTTGCGGTTGTGGATCGCTCTTTCCCGGCGATCCTCCGATGAAGGTACTGGCTCGCCAATTTCCGCCATAATCCAAGGATCCCTTATTCTCCATTTCCAAGGCCTGATCCAGAGGTACCAGGGAATGACCCGCCCCGTCCGCCATCATAGGCCAGCCTCTTCCACTATTATAAGTAAAGGAGAGAACGGTTTCTCCCAGTTCGGATATTTTGAGTGTGACCTGTTCTCCTTCATTAGCCAATTTGCCGGTAAAAGGGCCGACGAGAGCAACGGTTTCATCGAGGCCGTAATATGCCCGAAATGCCGTTTTCTCTGCCTCATTGGCGCATCGAACGAGCAGTACATACCCATCGGGCTGTATCGTCGTATCCGCCGGGAAAGTGAAAGTAATGCCCGTGGAAAATGTGTAACCTCCCAGGTTTATGGGAACGGTTGAATGGGCATTATGCAATTCAATAAACTCGTATTCAGAACCATTAGGAGGATTGTACATAAGTTCGGTGATTCGCAGATGATCCAATGCAATTACCTGTATATCGGATTTCTTGGCGGTGAACTGTACGGGATCCGACCAGTGGCTCCAGTTACCAGCACTATCTTTCATTTTAACTCGCACTCGGTATGTATGTCCCGCTTCGACTTTATCCGCTGGGATTGTGATTTGTTTCTGGAAGGTGGTTATTTCTTCCGATTCCCATACAGCATCGATTTCATATCGCAATGGCTTATCACGATGGCGGAGCGGTTTTCCTTCTTCCGGTTGTGGTTCCGGCGTGGGTTTAGGTTCCGGCTTTGGTTTTGTGGAAACAAGCGCTGCATCGATGAAGCAGTCACTGCTTTGGTCCAAATACTGATTCAAGATTTGGATAGCGATAATATTGGGACCTTGTACCAGATATTTCTTGGGATCGGGTAATTCGTATTGGATGTAATTGGTATCTTCACGGTGTTGGCCAAGCCCGTCAAAGGGCATCTCTTCGGAATCAACGTTATCCATAGCCACGTGAACGCCGTTGATCCACATATTGAATCCATCGTCGAAAAGAACGAAGGCGTATAGTTTGTCGATCTCGTCCAGATTATTGAGGTAAAACCTTTTTCGGAGATAAACGGTCGTGTATTTGCCCCGCATATCGTTGAGTGTAGTTTGGATGAAGGACTCTCCGTATCCGATGGGAGCTGTGCCCATAGCCCAGGATGCGTCGTCAAAACCTACTTTCCGCCAGGCGGTACGGGGTTCAGAGGGTTCCTGCGTTCCCTTGAAATACTTCCAGGTCGCTTCACCTGTGATATGAACGTTGTATTCTTCCTGAGGGATAATCGGTGAATCGCCCGTTGAATTCCATGTCGATACATCGGGCTCGACCTCGGCAATACGCCATTTCATGGCGGTGAATCGTTCGCTACTGTTTGGCGAGTTGAACTCTGAGGTTTCGAACTTCAACGAATCCGCTTTGAAATCATGGGTCAATGCCGTGACCGTTGGTGTTGTGGGGATATTCGCGTTATTGTTCAAGACGGTCTGATCGATCCATTTCCCGCGAGATACGACGTAATTCTTCATCAAGGTGAGCATGCCGTTA
>CAZFOX010000420.1:3539-5231 GCA_964520565.1 uncultured bacterium
AAAAACGTCCCTGGCCCGACTTGCTGGGATTGTTGAGCCCTTGTTGAGCTGCTTGGTTACTCATGACCCAATGATAATCCCACATGGCACGGTCGGCGTCCACAAACGATTCGCCTTCCGGATTATAAATGAAGGAGGCGTATTCATCGATCAGCTGGGTAGTTTGTTCCGGATTATAAAGTAAATCGCGGATTTCACGCATGCGGTTTTGGTAGTCGAGATTGATATCGTTATTTTGAAGGATGCCTGCTTGCTTGAATGGATCTTCTCCATTGCCGAACATATTGTCGGCCCAGGTCAAATCCAAGTCCCAGGGAATTTGAAACCATTTTTTGGTTTCCGGGTGCAAGTAGTAATAGTAATTTTTCCCGTAGGCGATGTCGTATTGATGGATGGCTTCCACACCAGATCGGTAATTGATATACCGGTCGATATCGGTACTATTCCGCCACCATTGGCTATTTTGCCGGCTTCGATATCCATTCATGAATGTTCGAAGATCGGAGCCGTCTGTAACGCCAGCGGGCGATTGGTTGCGGATTTCGCCGCCGCCCCCTTCCATTTTATACAAATTGCCGTCTGGAAGATTATGCTCGTCAAGAAAATGCCCGTCCACTTGTTCTGTGGCGAGATAGAGTCCCCAAAAATCCCCGTCATACTGCGTGCCGCTGGAAGTGAAGGGACTATGCGCAGCGTTGAGTTTGCCATCCTCATTCTCTTCATCAATGATTCGGAAATGAACGAAGTTTGTATGGGACGCTTCTTGTCCCATCATATTGAATAATTTGAATCCGACCGATTCGAACATTCCCTGTTCGCCGCGATGCAGATAATCGCCCTGCTGGATATTAGCACCTAGATTAACTTTGTCCCACTTTTCTTTGTATTTACGCCCCCAGTTATCCCGGGCTTGAAAACTGTGTCCGCGATTCATGTTAAATTTCCACATGTTTTTCCCCATCGAGTAACGCCATACACCGCCTCGCGCCCGGAAAAGAACGTGGTCGTAGACTTCTCCATCGTATACGAGTGTGCCGAGGTAGCGGTATTCGTTACTCATGTCGCGATCCAGCCAGGTACAATGCTCGACCTCGTTCTTGCTGGATATCAGATGATAAACAGGAAGGGAACTCATAAGCTCTTTACTATAAGTAACCTCCTGGCTTTGTCCCGGTCTAACCGCTCCCGTCCAGGAAGGAACGCCGTCGTAAACGAAATAGGCAAAGTTTGGCTGCGGATCGTCAGAATAGGGAACCTTTAGATAATTTCCATTCGAATCGGCGCTAGCTATCAGATAGCGGATCAGGCGGCGATGCTTTTGAATAGCGTCTGGTATCTGAACCGTATAAACGAAATCGCCTGCGATGGCGTCTCCATTCGTTCCATCGTCCTGCATGGTGAGTTCCGTCCAGGCGGTTTGGTAGGTGGAGTCGTCCAGCGCGATGTATTTTCCTGGGTCGACGATTTGGTAGAGCAGTTTTACATTGGCTACTCCATCCGGGTCGGTCACCTTGGCGGTGATAGTGACGGTTTGATTGGAAACCGGTTGTTTGGGGTTATGTTCAACCTGCCGAATCTGTGGAGGGACGTCGGGAGAGTAAACCGAATTTCTCTTGCCGGGGGTGGGCGCGGCAGATCTCCAACTTCCCGCCAGGTTGTTATCTAAAGCAAAATGGATTAATTGGATCGAGT
>CAZFOX010000421.1:0-5209 GCA_964520565.1 uncultured bacterium
CATATTCGTGCCTTCGAAGTACAACCCGATGGTTCGGTGAAGAATGGGAAAACCCTCACAGCCGTCCCACATCCGGATGGATTGGCGATCGATGCGAAGGGCAACCTCTACGTCACGGCGCAAACCGGCGTGGAAATATTCGATCCGGCGGGGAAACGTCTCGCCGTGATTTCTGTCCCCGAACAGCCCGCCAATTGCGGATTCGGAGGAAAAGAGAACAAAACACTCTTTATCACGGCGCGCAAAGGACTGTATAAAGTGGAGACGGTAAATCCCGGTTTATCAAGGAATTAATCTATCTTGGATGAGCGCGTCGATTCGATCGTTTCCAGATCGTGTGCCAATTGCAGAAAAAGAGCGATATGATCGAACCGGGATTTTTTCCAGGGTAAGACCCGCAATCCCACGATTTCTCCATGATCGCACGAAAGGATACCCTTGAATTCTCCCCATCGGGACGATTGCACAGACACCATGCCATCGTTATCGCCTTCCAGATCGCGGATCAGTTTCCAGGCGGGACGGCGCAAGAGATTTCCCAGCGTCGGAGCGCTGAAATCCACCCATCCTGCATAGGAAATATACCGAACTTGGGGATGATCGGGAATCCTTGGATTGAACTCCGTTTCGAGATAGGCAGGCGATAACTGGTATAGACCGTCCCAGCGTCCTTCCGCCAACCGGTTCAAAAAAATTCGTTGCTCCCCTGAAAAAAGATATCGTCCGATGCGTGCGGCGCGGGATACCAGGAAGCGTGCCCAGCGGGGTATTCGTTCGGCCAGTGGGGAACCGTGATGCGGAGTGGATAATGTAGTCAACGTCAGGAAACGATGTCCCTGGTTCAAACCGCCGGGAGAAGCGATGTATCGGCCATCCAGCCCCCCCATACTGTGGCCGATCCAGTGAAAGGATTCGTCCGCCCCCAATTCGCGTTGGATAAATTCCATCTGTTGCCTGGATCGTTCTTCGATGGAAGCCGTGGGATGAACGAAGGTCATCTTTACGACATACCCCCGCTCGCGAAGCGCTTCCTCCACTCCCTCGAACATCGACCAGAACAGGATTTTGCGGTAGCCGAGAAAACCGTGAGCCAGGACAATGGGGTGCATAATGGTTATTTATTGAGCCGTAAAGCGGGCCATTGCCCAGTCCGCGTGATCGCCTTCATTCCCATCGCCCGCATCGGAGGCCTTAAGCGTCAGAGTTGTACGCCCATCGATGCAGACGCGCACCATCCGGGGCGCCATCCCACGGCGCATGACCGGACTTTCATAAAGAACCGTTCCATCCGATTCGACTGTGAAAATTACCGAAGAGGGGCTATTTTCGGGCACTTCTTTATCAATGCCTACTTCGGCGACAAAAAATCGGCGGCCGTCGGGAAGAAACCGAAGAAAGATTTCCGTGTTGGCGTGCACTCCGATTCCCCGGGGGTAAAAAATAGGGGTATCGCCGCGAAGAATGGCGATTGTATTGCCTTCCACGGAAGTGTCTTTTTGTGGATCGAAACGATCGGCCTGCAGGTATTCCATTTTGACTTCCGTTACATAAACGTCTTCCGGATGATAAGCGTTCCAGACTAGAACGCCGCACAAGGCAAACAATAGAATTACCGCCGCGATTTGCCGGGAAGTCCATTCCGAATTTTGTGGCGCGATATCCAAGGGTTGAGAATCCAGGTTTGGTTCTTGCATCGGTTCGATCTTTATATGGGATTTCCCCCGCTGGCCTGGGGGACGTGTAGCCGGTTATTGTTTTTGGAGTCGCTGGCTTTTTTCCTGACGCTCGACAATTTTCCGTACTTCGGTTACGAACGGAACCAGTTCCAACTTATCGGATCGCAGAATTTCCTGACCCTTTGCCCTGATGCCCTGAGCGTTTAACGCCGGTGGAACGGTCTCCATTTTTTCGAATAGTATCATGGAAGGCATCCCGTTCGTGACGTAACGCGTTTGAGTATCGGGAATTACCTTGATGGAAAATTTCCCCTGCGTCAAACCTACCGCACTGGAAAAACCCAGCCGGCTGATTCCATACAGAAACAGGATCACCGATTCGCCCGGCTCGTAACGGGCGCTGGGCGACGTTACCTCCACATCCCCTTCCCGGCCACCGTATTGTTTTAAAATGAATTCTTCGTCCAGTTTGCCTTTGAGAACGTTCGTGACGCGGAATGTATACCAAGTAGCCATCAGGCCGGAATCGGGATCTTTTCCGCTTCGCATCGACGTACATTCGCCTTCAAAGACAATCTCCGCGCCCTCGGTTAACTGTTCCAGATTCATCGGGCGAATCCTATCGGCGTTGCCGGGAAGGATAAAAATCATCAGTCCGATTATCGCCGCTATGACAAAGGCGGTATGGAGTTTATCCGACATGATTCCTCTCCTTCTCGCGATCGAAGATCGCTTCTATTCCTTTTATTCATTATAGAGGATAATCAAAAACGATTCACCGGGTTCGTCCTGGTAGATGAAACCAGGGGATCGCGTTCTGTTCTCCGCGGAAGGATTGACCCCGTAACATGCATTCAACCAGTTGTATTTCGAAAACTATTTCTGCATTTCTGCTTGTTCGATCTTGCTGTCGATCCCCGGCATATCCGGCATCCAGCGCTTCGCCTCCTGAAATTGCTGCAATGCTTTCGAATAATCCTGCTGCCGAAGGTATATCTCACCCAGTTGATAATGCGCTTCCGCTTGTTTGGGAAAATCCCGCAATATCGCTTCCAGCCAGTTTTGGCCTTCTTCGAGATGTCCGCTCATCGTGTAAATACGCGTCAATTGTAGGTGAGCGAGCAGGTTTTCGGGCGAGAGTTCCACGGCTTTTTTTGTTAGTTTAATCGCGGCATCCCACTCCTTCATCTGCGCGTATGCCAATCCCATATTGGCATAGGCTGTAGGGTTTTGCGGATCCTTGCGCATCGCCTGTTCGAACAATTCGATCGACCGCTGGTGGAATCCCCGCGCCAAAGCGCCCAAACCTCGGTCGATCAAGAGATAGACATCGATCTTCTGCTTGGGATCGGGTAAGGATTTATCCGGACCGATGATTCCCGGAGCGGCTCCCCCGGCGGCGTACCCCAGCGAAGCCAGCATCTCCATGCGGTCCGATGAGACCGGTAGAACGGCCGAAAGGCTGGCGTCCCTCGCCAATGCGATCAAGCGGTCTTCCAACTCGGACGACATCTCAGTCTTCAAAGCGCTGTTTGAATCCGTCTGGTTTTTCGTCTCGCCCGGATCGTCGGCCAGGCGGTAGAGTTCTGGAATCGGCGCATGGATGTACTTCCAATCTGCATTTCGCAACGCATAAAGGGGGCTCCAGTTATAGGTCAGCGGGTATTGTGTCTCCAGTACGATATCTCGCGGTTCGATGACCGCGCTACCGAGCAGCCAGGGAACCAGGCTGATCCCCGTGACGGGTGTCGGCCCCAGACCGCATAATTCGATCAATGTCGGCGTAACATCTTCCAGTCCCGCGCTTTGTTGGCAGGCCCTTCCCGGATCGCGGATCGCGCCCTGCGGAAGTTTGACAATGAATGGAACTCGTACGGTCTCTTCGTAGAGAAACAATCCGTGATTGAGTTCCTGATGGTCGCCTAAACCCTCGCCGTGATCGCCCACCAGCACGATCAGTAAGTCTTCGTACAATCCGCGATCCCGGAGATAGGCGGTGAGTTGCCCCAGGCAGCGATCCACATAAGCAATCTCGCCATCGTACGGGCTGTCGGCGTACTGGCTGTCGAAGGGAGCGGGAGGTTGATAGACCATATGCGGATCGTAGAAATGAACGAACAGAAAGAACGGTTTCTCCGGCAGCTTTTCTAGATGGGATTGCAGCCAGGCCGTGGCGGATGCTACGACCTTCTCCGCCCGGCGTTCCACAGCCGGTTGCATTGCCTGATATTCCTCCAGGCTGAATTCATCGTTGTAATATTCGAATCCCTGGCTCAGCCCCTCGCGCCGGGAGATAAGAATCGCGCCGATCGCTCCGGCGGTAGCGTATCCGGATTCCTGAAACAACTCCGCCAGAGTGACTGCCTCGTCGCTGAGCGCGTAGTTGTAATTGTTACGCACGCCATGCCGGATCGGATGCAGTCCGGTTAGAAGACTGCAATGCGCCGGCAGGGTCAGGGGAACCGGCGAGACCGCATCCGCAAACCAGAGGCCGTCCTGCGCGATCGATTTTAGAACCGGCGTTTGAGCGTGGCCGTCGCTGTATGGTTGGACGTGATCCGCCCGGCAGGTATCGATACTGACGAGTAGAACGTTTTTCCCGGCGAAGGTCGCCGGTTCCTTTTTCGCACATCCCGCCAGGATCAAAAGAACGGTGAGAGACATTCCCCATACCACCGGCGGCCGTTCAAAAAATCGGCGAGAAGCAGAATGGAAAAGAAAATAAGGCATGAGATCGTTGATACTTCCTATTCGGGTAACTGATTCTTACTAAGTTGTGCTATTAAATGGAATTCAGCGATATTTCTTCTCTTATCATGGCCGACATCCCGGTGAGTGTAAAGCAGGTATCTCGCCCAACGAAATCTCTTTCTTTCCCCTCTCGCTGAAATGGTGTAATCTAATCAGTGTACATGGATTTCCGAACGCTGTTTCGAGCGGCGGGAAAAAATGAGTGAAAGGCCTGGCATGGAACCGCGGATTCCCATCGACAAAGAGAAAATCCGGATCTTCTGCGAAAAGTGGAAGATCAAGGAGTTCTATCTGTTCGGCTCGGTGCTGCGAGACGATTTCGGCCCGGAGAGCGACGTGGATGTGTGCGTTCGTTTTGAAAAAAATTCGCCCTGGGATTTATTCGATATCGTAGAAATGATGGATGAGTTGGAACAGTTTTTTTGCCGAAAAGTGGATTTTCTGGAGGCGGATGCCATACGCAATCCATTTCGCCGCAAGGAAATCATGCAGACGCGGAGGCTGATTTATGCCGCGTAAGAAAAATGACGCTTCTTATTTATCGGATATGCTCAAAGCTTGCCAGGAAATTGAGACGATTGTTATTGGAAAAACATGCTGGGATTTTGAGCGCGATATGATTGTGAGATATGCCATCGAACGGTTAATCGAGATTTTAGGGGAAGCGGCTCGTCATGTTTCTGAGCCGTTTAAAGTCAACCACCCTGAAATCCCCTGGAATGGCATCATGCCTCTTCGCTATTTAGTGTGGGCAGAGGGTAAGACCTCTGGCAAATGAAACT
>CAZFOX010000422.1:0-5207 GCA_964520565.1 uncultured bacterium
AAATATTGTTCCGAAGGCCCCCGTAACTGGAACCAGGATTGGGAGCGCCCCATCAGCATCGAATTGTATGAACCAGAGGGGAACCTGGGATTTCGCCTCGATGCCGGGATGAAAATATTCGGGGGATGCAGCCGCCTGCGAGATCAGAAGTCTTTTGCGATCTATTTTCGCGATCAATACGGCCTAAAAGAACTTCTTTACCCATTGTTTCCCGATAAACCGATCGATCATTTTACCTCGTTTGTGTTACGCAATTCCGGCAACGACAATAACCTGACCCAGTTTCGGGATGGGTTGATGCAGGGACTTGTCAAAGACGGCATGGATATCGATACGCAAGCCTATCGCCCCGCGATAGTGTATATCAATGGAAAATACTGGGGTATTCTTAATATCCGCGAAAAAATCAACGAATCGTATCCCGAAGGAAACCATAGAGCCGATCCGGATAACATCGATCTGTTGCAGAATAACAAAGAAGTTTTTGCGGGGGACGCGCAGCATTATACCCAGTTGCTTTCTTATATCAACAAAAACGACATGCGCATATCCAAACACTATGCGTATGTTAAAACGCAGATGGATGTGAACGAATACATCAATTACCAGATCGCACAGATTTATTTCTCCAACACCGACTGGCCGGGAAACAATATCAAGTATTGGCGACCCAAGACCGACAGGGGAAGATGGCGCTGGATTCTGTTCGATCTGGATTTTGGATTCAACCAGCAATCCAATGGAGTAAGCCATAATACCCTGGAATTTGCCTGCGCCACAAACGGCCCGGACTGGCCCAATCCTCCCTGGTCGACTCTTTTGTTCCGTAAATTGCTTCTTAATACAGAATTCCAGCAGACTTTCATTCAGCGTTTCGCCAGCTGTTTCAATACTCTCTTCCAACCCGACCGGGTCGTGGCTTTGATCGATCAATACAAGAAAGGAATCGAGCCGGAGATGCCCGATCACATCGAACGCTGGGATCATCCCACTTCGATGAAAGAATGGGACTCGAATATCCAAAAAATGATTTCGTTTGCGAAACTGCGTCCCCGCCTTCTGCAAAAGTTTATCCAGAGAAAATTTTCTCTTGGAAATCAGGTGGATGTGTCATTAACGGTTTCCGAAGAAGGAAAAGGATCGATCTATGTCAACGATATTCCACTGACAGAAAATCATATTACCGCACCTTATTACGAAGACCTTCCGATTCAGGTTAAGGCCGTTCCCAAACCCGGTTACCGTTTTTTACGTTGGGAAGAAATGGCCGAGACCGAATCGGATACCCTCACCCGGACCGTCGAGCCCGGACTCTCCCTTACAGCGGTATTTGAGGAAGGAGATGCGCTGGTGATTAATGAAATTCATTACAATCCCAGTGTGTCTCAAGGGGAGAGCGACGCAGAATTCATCGAGCTCTATCATGCGGGAAAGACCGCCATCGATGCAAGCGGTTATTCAATTCGACAAGGAATTCTGTTTACCTTTCCGGAAGGTCTAATCATCCAACCCGGCGAATATATCGTCATTGCCCGCAATCCCAAATTATACAGCACCACGAAAACCATCGTATCGGCCTGGGAGGAAGGGAAACTGGCGAATGAGGGAGAAGAAATCCGGGTGAGCGACCGGTTTGGTCATATTCTCGATACCGTTCATTATGGAGTATCCAATCCTTGGCCCCAATCCCCTAACGGGCGCGGATATACGTTGGCGTTATCCAACCCATCTTCCGATAATTCCGATCCACTCAATTGGCTCGCCAGCAATGACAAGGGAGGATCGCCGGGACGCCCCAATTTTACCGGAATAAAATCCACGCCGGTTAACGATTGGATCGAGTATTGATATCAATCAAATCGACACCGGAAAGAATCAGCGTTTACCGGACAGGAATTTATATTTTCGAGTTACGCTCACGTTCGTAATAAGATAATAAGTCATAAAAATACAAATAACAATACCCACGACGAACGCAAAGGCTCCCAGACCGATGATTTGTACGCTGGAAAGAGCGGAGATGGAATCGCCGCGGTGGCTGGTGGCAATTCCCCCTTCTTCATTGATATCGATCAACTGCTGCATAAAGTCATTCATTTCGGTAAACGATTCCTGAGAACGACCGCGAAGAAGAAGCAACGCTTCCTGCATCCGATCATTCGTGGAGAGTGTCATTATTTTCCGGTTTTCCGCGAGATACACTTCCCATCTTTGGCAGAATTGATCGTATAGCCGTTTTTCTTTATCCAGAACGATAAGCGCTTCGTAAATTATTCGTTCATCCTGTACCCATTGGATTTTCTTCGTCACCGCCTGAACCAACAACTCCTTTTCTTCCGGCGTGGAGGCCGTTACATGCTGATATTCCGCAATCCGTAATTCGGATAGTCCCTTGTTGATATCTCCCAGAGTCCGTGTGGCGGGAAGCCAGTTCACCTCGATTTCGGTTGCGATATAGTTCACTCGTTCCAGCTGGTAAAGAGAAAATATGACTAATAGAAAAATAACCACCAATAAGAAAATATAACTCCATATGATTCGAGATGAGATTTTGGATCGATTGAAAAGCATGAGTTTATTTCCGAACGCCGGGTTTATTTTTAGAAATCGGCGCGAAGACTTTCAATTCAATGTTTTTGGCAATTATTTACCTTTTTTCCATATGATATGTTCTCATTAATCAGGGTTTCATTGATAGAGAGGATTATTCCCTTTCCATAAAAAAGATCCCATAGTTTAGACGAAAATTCTGTTCCAATACACTCTTCTTTATTCATGATACAATGATTTTTATCTTGAATAAAGAAAAACGTTCTATTATTAAATTTTTATTTTTTCGCCGATTTATACCTCATTCTATAGGTAAAGAATAAATTCATTTTTGTTGCAAACGCAAGGTTTCCATTTCGCGGTACTCTTGTTCGATCCATTTTTTTGCCAAAAAAATCAATTCTTCCGGAGGAGTTAATTTTCGTTCCCGTGTGTTTGGCTGATATACGAATCCCGGTTGCTTGGCTTCGAATTGAGATCGATGGCGCATGTTCCGGATTTGATCTTCGGTATGGTCGATGAGAAAAAAATCGAGAAGTTTTGTCCAGACAAAATCCGGCAGTTGCGAATGATTTACTAGCAAACCACGATCGCTTTGATGATGTTGCATAGCAAATTGGCTCAATCTTCCCAACACGCGAGCGCAATACTCACTTGGTGAGATCGACTGAAGATCGGAAGGTTTCCATTGGAACCATTCCGGCTCGATCATTCCAGGAACCATTTGATATCCAACGGCTCTTCGATGAGACATCAGAATTTCTATCGGTGAACGGTAGACGAGGATGTAGGGGACATCGGGAAATAATGCCAGAAGGAAGGGCATGGCCATAATATGCCAGGAATCGAATTTGATAAATAAATACCGTTCATCCCGAAGTCTCGGCTGTCCCATTTGGTTCAAAGCGCCTTGAAGCCAAAGCGCTCTTTGCTCGTCGGCGATAGCCGTATCCTGAAAGCTCAGCCGAAGGATCGAATCGATGGGAGCTGCTTCGGAAAGAACGACGCATTGAGGCAGAGAGGAGAGCAGAAGCGAGATGAGAGACGATCCACATCGGGATAAATGGAAGATGAAACCCGACGGTTTGATCGCAGGCCGCATGGAAGCCAGTCGATCCAAGATATCGATGGGCGTTTGAAAGCGAAAAAGACGATTGAAAGGAAGAGAATACAAGGAGCGAATTGAATCTTCAAAAAAAGGACGATCGAAATGATGGGTATCGATAAAACACCAATCCACAACCGGCCGGTTATCCTTCCAAACAATCTGATGGGGAATCCATTCTTTTTCCGGTAGACCATTTGGGGAGAGGATATATTCGAAGACGGGTATCGTATCTTTATCCCACATGGCTTCTTGCACATCGCCCGGGGAGAGATCGTATCCCATGCTTTCACCAATTTGTATACATTGTTCAATAAACCGGTGGTGATCCGATATATTCCACAGCGTGCGAATGCGTTCGGGTGATTGATGAATCTGGCGACAAAATTGAACGATAGAAGTTTTAGACATGATCGCATCGATCCTGGAAATTATACCGGTTCATCTCGGACAGGCGGATTTGATGGGCCAGTTAGGATATACACAATTTACATCAAACAGCGCAAAGAATAAATGCTTTTACGTCGATCAGAATTAAACAATATATCATTCTAGTAGTCTGACCGTTTAATATTGTCGGGTTAAAAAGCATACTATGGATCAACTGGCGAATCGGATCATCATTAGATTGCTTCGCTTTGCTCGCAATGACATAGCGATACGTTCGTGTCATTGCGAACGAAGTGAAGCAATCTAAAAATTGGATCGTTGTTATTTTACTCGACACTTTTTGTTGGCCGCTCTACTAGTAACCAATTAATCCCGTGAAGAAAACTGATTCATTTATTGCATCCATGCAGGGTTAAAAGTCTATTGATATCTGGTTCCATGGGCGATTTCCTTGGCTATCTCACTATACCTCATTGGAACCGAAAAGGATTTCTCATCAACCAATTACCCTGTCATTAAAAAATAAATACACAAAAATAATTGTATAGTTTATTTTTAATTTTTTTTTCTATCCATACATAAATCTCTGGTTATTTGTGTTATACTAAAATTGATTTCATCCTCGATATGTAAGTTTATAACAGTAAATACTTTATAAAATAAACTTACTTCATAAAATCCTAAAGGCCTTTCCCAATGGATCGTAGAAAATTCTTTTCATTATCCGTCGCCGTAGGAGCGGCGAGTTTGACTTCGCGAACGGCGACCGCATCGAGCGGCGCACTGTCGAACGAGGAAAAGTATGCCGTAGTGACGGATGTTACTCAGTGTATCGGTTGCCGTAAATGCGAATGGGCATGCAATCAGGCCAACCACCTTCCCACGCAGACCCTCGAATCGTTTGAAACCAAAAACATCTTCGATCTGCATCGGCGGCCGGACGCGGATCATTATACCGTGGTCAATCAATACTCCCCGCCCGAGGGGCAGGAAAAACCGCTATGGGTGAAATTTCAATGCCTCCATTGCGAACACCCGGCCTGTTATTCCGCCTGCCTGGTGACGGCTTTCACCAAAAAAGAGAATGGCGCAGTAATTTACGACGCCGATCGTTGCATGGGCTGTCGGTATTGCATGGTGGCATGCCCCTTTCAGATACCCG
>CAZFOX010000423.1:0-5199 GCA_964520565.1 uncultured bacterium
ATGAAAATAAAAGTTCAATTGTGTTGTAATGAAAAAACTCGTTGATGTCGAATAAAAATCTTATTTTACAAAAGGATTGAGGTGACAAAATCGGAATTTGTTTCATTAAATAAAAATTAAAAGTTGTTCCACCGACTTTTTGTCTTGAACTGTAATCGCATATAAAAGTATTAAGATTCGATAATAATAGAAGTTGCGTCAAAGGATTATGTTTAGAAACATATAAAGGAATTTTATTTCCAACCGCCGTCTTAGGAACAACACTCACTATCAACGTTCGTTCATTCGTTGTATTTGTAATATCCCGCCACCCAAGAAACCATTTGGGGCTGAAGATATCGACCAATTCGGCGGCGAGTTCAGAGAAGGGGGATCGTTTTTGTTCGATGAAATCGGCGTATTCGTCGGGCAAGGGAAATTCTTCTTGCAGAAAGCGGGCGTTGTCTTCCAGCGAACCACTGGGGAGGGCGCGGAGCACGGTGCGGTCGGGTTCGTATTGCCGGGCCTCTTGCAAGAAATGATCGGCCTTCTCCAGATCGTTCTTCAACAGGTGGTATCCAGCCGTCCAGAGGTAAAGAACGTGCTGGATGCTGGTTTTATCCTTGGCTTTGATCGCCGCCGCCAGCGGTTCGGGGTATTTGGGCGACGCCGCTTCGACCGTCTCATCCTTCACCCAGTAACGCGGCTGCACGACGAAATGGGGATTCTTTTTTTCTTCCAAGGTGACGTCGCGCGAACGATCGGGAGCGTCGTAAGTCGCCCAGCGGTGATCGAATTGATGCACCATCTTGGCTTCGTACAACGGAAGAAAACGCCTGTTTCCATTGACGAAGACGTTCCCTTCCAGGCTATACCCTTCCGCCCTCAACTCTTCCGCCGTGCGGAAATGATGGGAATCGTTCGCCATATGAAATAATGTTTTGAAATGCAATTTCCAGGGATTTTCTTCCGGCCTATCTTCCTTTGCCTCCCGCCACAGCACGGGAACGCGCCGGTAGATCGCTTTGGTGAGTTCCGCATCGGCATGGGTGCGAAAGATGGGGCAGTTGCCGGTGTTTGGATTGAGCAGTTCGATCTCGTCCGGCGTCAGGGTAAAACGCTTCTCTTCTTTGCGTAAATCCGCCGTTTCCAAAGCAAAGAAGATAAACTCCGCCGCGCGCGGCTCGCGTTCTTCTCCGTGGGTCATAGTTAGCAAACAAAACTTATAAGACTTATGAACGGCGCTAAAAATGCCTTTTCTATTTTCAAAGTCAAATAAACTGACAAGTGAATTCCGCTTTATTAGTTCTTGAAAGAAATATTTGGTTGTATCATCCGTAGCGATTCCCGATTGAACGATTACTCCCGAACGGCCTGTTTTTTTAATTACCATTCTCGCCAATTCAGTGAAAACCGTATATGTGTTAATATCGCCGCGCCCAGTAAGCGGGAAACGTCCGCTATGCCGTATATAACTGCTCGCCCCAGCGGCGGCGCGAAGGGCTTTGACGAATTCTTGATGAAGATCGGGATTGCTTTTTGGCAATTGGCGAATCAGCCGTTCTCGAGCGGCTTTATTTGGAGCCTGCGCGATTTCGGCGTCGCGAACGGCGAAGAATTCCTGTTCCTGAAGTTTGACTCGTTCCCAAGGGGGATTGGAAAGGACGACGTCGAAGCCTCCAGCGGCGAAGGCTTCAGGGAACTCAAGCGGCCAATGGAAAAAACGTTCGCGCGAAGAATGGAGTTCCGCAACGCCTTTCAAACGGGCGTCGATGGGTCTGCCGCCCAAGTGTTCGGCTAAGGTCGAGGTCGTGATAATTTCATCTTCGGGAACCAGGGGCTGAAAAAACGCCGCCGCGTAAAGATCGCATGCGGTCTTTAAGCGGCTCCATCGTTCGTCGTAATGGCTTTGGTAATACAGTTCCTTTTTGCGGTGTACGGCATCGGCGGTGTCGTCGGCGACGCGGTCGACTTCGAGGCTATGGATGGTCAGTTCCTTCAGCGAATCATTAATATTTTGGCTGAATAATGGGAAATCTCCCTTCCGTTCTTTGCGATTAATCTGTTTGTATTTGTTGGCCGTCTCCGGGTCGTCGCCCTCCAGGGCGGTGAACGCATTGTCGGGAATTCCGTCCCGCAACACGTCTAGATCGAACACGCCGACCAGGGAATCGCCACAGCGGATGCGGTGATCGAGAAAGGTAAGCGGCTTCCCCCCGGTATGGCTCTCCAGCCAGAGGGCCACGCGGCACAGATCGACCGCCAGGGGATTTTTATCGACGCCGTAAATGCAATGCGAAATGACGTCGCGAACCGCCTCGCGGACGCATTCGGGAGCAGGCTCCTCTTCGCCGCTGCGAACGCGGGCCAATTCCTTGCCCAAACGGCGAGCGGCGGCTAACAGGAAATGCCCGGAACCGCATGCGGGATCGCACACCCGAATCGAGAGAATGGCTTTCTCCGGCTGTTTGGGATGGGCGGCCAGGCGGTCTTCGATGACCGGTTCCAACGCCGATTTGATGAGTTCGTCCACCAATTGCGGGGGCGTGTAATAAGAACCGGTGGTTTTGCGCTCCGAACCGAAAGCCAGATTGAAAGCAGGCGGTTGATTGCCTCTCTGCGTGATTTCGGGATGATAGTCGAGCAGGCTTTCGTATACCGAACCGAGTTCCTCGATGTCGAGCGCACCGTAATTGACCCGCCGCTTGCCTGACGTTTTCTCTTGATAGAGCGAGATATATTTGAACGCCTCTTACAACATCTTGTTCTGGATGAGATAGGCGTCGAGGTCTTGCCATTGAAAGAGTTCGCCGTTGAGCAGGGCGAGATGGAGTTTTTCCGCTAATTCTTCCTTGGCGAAGGTCTTCCACAAAACTTGAAGCGACCGCCAAATATCGTCGTCATCGGTAAAGGCGGAGGGAAGTTCGGCCAGCCTCCGAAGCCGGGCGACGCCGTAATGATCCCGGTAGAGGGGATCGGAACTTAAAAGCCCCCGGTCTTCCGAAACCAACAGGAACAAAAAGCGATAGACTAACTTGAGCAGTTGGCGATAGAGGTTTTCAGGCGTGATGCAGTCCGCGCCGCAATCGGGACGGACGCGCCGCCGCAGGTCTTCGTTTTCGGTGGTGTGGCCAAGAAAGCCGTTGGCGAGAGTCTTGATGCATACTTCAACCCCGTCGCGCAGGTGTTCGCGCACCCGCCCGCCCTGCTCGACCGATTGCTGGTAGTATTTCTCCAGCCAGCATTCGTTGGCGTCGCCGACGCCGCGCGGAAAACGGCTGCGGTGGATCAGGCGAAACAGGATGTTGAAATCCTGAAAGCGTTGTTCTTCGAGCATCGCCTGCAGGTCGAACTCGACGTAGGCCTGGCGGCGCACGAAGGTGCAGTCGCGCAGAACCCGCAGCGTTCGCCCGTTGGTGACGACGCTCCAGAGATGTTCCGTGCGGTTGAGAAATTCCTGCACCAGCGAGTGAGGGGCCATGCGGGGGCGGCCGGACGCAGGAAGGCGGCCCAGTTCCTGGCGGTATCCAACGATATGAACGGGCAAGGCGTCTTCGGCCACATCGGTGGAATCGTTCTGCGCTATTCCCGCGCGATGGGATATTTCAAAACGCTTTTCGTCGACGGTGTAGGCGCGTTGATTGAACTGCAGCCGGTATCCCAAAAGGCCTAGAAACGGAATTACCCAGGCATCGCGGGTAACGGTGGTAGCGAGATCGTTTTCGGGCAACCGTGCTAAACGATTTTGAAAGACGCCCCATAACGCGCGGGCGTCGGTGAAAGCGTTCGCCGCTTCGTCGGCGATCCGCCGTTTCGATGAAAGATAAAAATCGCTTGGTTTTTGACCGGCCAGGTCGCCGGTAACGAGTTGTTCGAAAAGATCGGGCCCCAACAGGCCGCCTTCAATTTTGATGGATGGAAAATTCGTCATGATGCAACCACCGGAAGCAATACAATCACGCCCAACAAATCGGGCGGCAACTGTGGAGCGGCCTTCAATTCGCGAATTCGCAGACTAACCGCCTTGCGAACCCGTTTGTGGCTCTCTTCCAAGGCTTTTGCCCGCCTCCGTATTTGATCCTCAACCCCCTTCATGACGATAGGACTCTCGTCTTTCCAGAGATCGATTGGCGTTTGAATGCGCTCCCGTTTTTCTTCGTTCGGAACGATTTCACTGGCTCGAGCGTGAGCAAGAAGGCGGAGCGCTTCGCCGGGCTCCAGCCATTTTGACACATTCTGTCCAGTGTAGCCCAGAGTAATCACTTCCTCGGATAGCATGGAAGGCTGATTGGGTATTTCGATCAAATAACGCACCCGCAGCAGCAAGAGAGTGGTGAGGATCGATACGTCATTCGTCCTGATAACGCCGCAACGCGAGGCTTTCGCCTTGCCGTGCCTGGTCAACGCTTCCTCGAAGAGAAAACGCGCCATCGCCGTTACGAATGGATGGTTTCGCCCCAGGTATTCGGCATTCGCCGGAGTTGGAGAGGTAAAAGAGATCTTCCACACTTCTTTGGAAAGATCGGACAAGGCGTATCGAATCGGAGTGGGCAGGTTAGCTATAGCGTTTCGCCCGACGGGGATTTCAAACACATCGGAGTTGTCTATTTGTTTATACGATATCTGCAATTTCTGAGCCGCGCTTAGAACGAATTCGCGTACGGCGTCTGGATCGCCCAGTACGGCGTCGGTGTTTTCAATTTCTTGTCTCACTTCTTCGGGCTTGATCGCGCGCTGCGCGAACCGCGTTCGGTTGATATGTTCCCGTTCCACTTCTCGATCCCATTTCGCGTGAAACTCGTCGATTTCGCTCCCGCCAAAATCAAACAGATATTGCACTTCTTTCCCTTTCCGTTCCTTTTTCTCTCTTCGGAAGAGAGCATTGAGCAAGGTTTCTGTGACGGAGTCGGCTTCATCCGGTACGGGAACGTACGTACCTAAAACGTGATGGATTTCCTTCGCTTTATTCAATAAGACGTCCAGGACAGCTCCGTCGACGGGATTGTCGGGACTATACAAACGTATGGCTTGAACCGTATCCGACAACTGGCCGTAACGATCCACGCGTCCTTCGCGTTGCTCGAGGCGGTTGGGATTCCAGGGCAGGTCGTAATGGACGACGGCATTGAATCCACTCTGCAGGTTGATTCCCTCGCTCAAACAATCGGTAGAAACGAGGATGCGGCGGTCTTCTCCAATCAAACTGTTGATTTTCTCTTT
>CAZFOX010000424.1:0-1316 GCA_964520565.1 uncultured bacterium
GCCGTGATATTTTCGGGATTTCCATTGCAGCATTGAAGCAGGTATTTGGATTTGTGTATTTCACTTTGGGCTTGCATGGCAATAGCCCGTCCGGAAGCAAGAGTTTCCAGGCATCCGTAGTTCCCGCAGGTACATTGAATGGGGTGATGCGGTTCGACAATGATGTGCCCTAGTTCCCCCGTCATCCCACATTTTCCATAAAAAGGTTTGCCATCCACGATGAAGGAAGCACCGATACCATATCCCATGTGGACGCAGATAAAATTGTGAAATTGATCACCCGCCCCGAACGATAATTCGCCCAAGGCCATCACTCGAGCGTCGTGATCCATTTTTATCGGTTTATGAATCAGTTTGCTTAATTCGCCTGCAAAGTCCTTATTCTTCCAATTCATGGTGGCCGAATAAGCGACCTGGTTTTGCGTAGTATCGATCAATCCGCTAACGGCGATTCCTACTCCGAGAACGTTATCGCGATTCACCCCAGCGTTTTTAATCAGCTGGTTGATTCCATTTGCACTGCGGCGCACGATGGACTGGAAGCCTTTATTGGCTTCGGCGGGAATTCGAAGTTCGGCCAATATCTCCGCATTCAAATTGGTTAAAACAAAGGTGATATGCATGCGGGCGATGCTCATTCCAATGACGTAATTTTGCGTTCCCGCGAAAGTAACCAGATTGGGGGGGCGGCCGCGCGATGTGGAACGTGTGCCTACTTCGTTGATCAAACGTTCTTTCTGAACCAAACTATCGACTAACCGGGAAACCGTAGGCAGACTCAGTCCGATTTCTTTGGTGATTTCAGAACGCGAGGTTGTCCCCTGATTGCGGATAAAATCAAGAATTTTGATCTTATTGATCTTGCTGATATACGAAATATCTTTGATGGGTAATTTGGTATTCATTTTTTCCCCAGTTTGAGAAACCCGACCTTTTTTCTTCAGGATTTAGATTGACGTGAATGACCCCCTATTCCCCAGGTTTGGGATTATTCTCTTGAATGTCAACGTAATGTCAATCTGTCCTGTCACACTAAAGACACGCATCCACATAAGAAAATCCGTTTTCTTGAAATTCATCCTTGACATGAAGAGAAGAATATGTGAGAATCTAATTAATTATGGTTCATTACTAATTACTCGTTATTAATAGAAATGTCAACGGAGGATTGGATTTTTGGATAAAATTAAAGAGATCGGGATTCATAACCGTCCCTAATGAATTGGAAGAAACAAGCCGATTCGGCAGGGCAATCTCGAATCCATAATTGTTTTATCATGAAAGGAGTTTGTTTTATGACTCGGTATGGGAAGATA
>CAZFOX010000424.1:1326-5194 GCA_964520565.1 uncultured bacterium
TGGGCATTCCCATGATGGGATTCGCTCAGGGCACGAATTCCGGAGCAACCGTCACGGCTCCCTTTTTCGCCAAACCGCCCGTCATAGACGGAAAGGTTTCGGCAGGAGAATGGGATGCGGCTGGCGTTGCTTCTGGAAACTGGTCGGCGCATGACAGTACGACTCCCGCCGCATGGAAAACAACCGTGAAAGTCTGCTACAGTTTGGATGCGGTGTATTTCCTCTATGAATGCGAAGACCCGGAAGTCCAAAGTTCAGTAACAGGAACGGAGTATTATCACGGATTGGCGAATGTGGAAGGCCAAATGAACAGCGCGTTTGGATGGGGTGGTGAGACAGACTATGTGGCTCTCTACATCGATCCAGCCAACTACCCAGATAACGCTCCGGGAGCAGACGATTTTAGTTACAGTATCCAATGGGAACCTTCCATAACAGCAAAGAATGAGAAGGATTCTGCAGGAAATAGTTATTTTTACACGGAATCCGGCCGGTGGGGTGGTTTCCGGGCATTGTTTAATCCTCCCGTCATCGACAAAGACGGCAAAGCGATTTATTGGGGTGGTGGCGTAGCTTGGCAACCCAAGGTACAGATTGTCGATGGTCCTATGACGGGTGGTTATGTATGTGAAGTCAGAGTGCCCTGGGCAGGATTGAATGGATATTGGCGTCGTTCGATGGAGAACGGCGTGGATCTGGGTGGCGGATTGTTTGAAATTGCCGTTAATGGAGATGCCATGGATGCTTATTATTCAGAATGGGGCGCCATGAAAGTATTGAATATTGCAGAAGATGGAACGATTGCGCCAGTCGGATCGGGTATCGTATCGGGAATGCCGGCAGAAGGTACAACTTGGAAAGTGCAGTTCTGCCGTTATTCGAACGGCGATCTTGGGTACGTGAATTGGGTTGGCGATACGGGTGGATTTGTTTCGCGTCCATTCGGTAATCTTGTATTTGGCCCGGCCTCTGGAACCCAGGTGGAAGACGCCATGTTGCATTAATTCAAAAATCCCATCCTTATAAATGGGAATCGGCATCAGAGTATATTTGGTTTGGCATCAGAGTGTAAAAGAACGGTATGTCTCATCGGACATACCGTTCTGGTTTTATTACCCATTTTCCGATTTGAATCCCTGGCTATTTTGGATTGGATTGTTGACAGACAAATGCAGCCATTCCCCCTTCCAGGTTATAAACATTCTGAAAACCCTGTTGCTGCAAATAATGAGCCACATGAAATGCGCGTTGACCCAGATGACAGATACATATAATTTCGTCCTGAGGACGGAGTTCGTGGAGTCGCGCCGGGATTTGTCCCATTGGGATATGAGTGATATTGGGTAATGCACTGCTTGCCACCTCGTAATCCTCACGAACGTCCAGAAGAATCAGTCTGTCGTGACGTTCCATGCGTTCTTGTAGTTGAATCGGATTGATATATGAGATCGGTTGAAACGCGGCAGGCTTATTTGTTCCCGGCCTTCGATCATGAATCCCCTGCTTTTTTGGCAGTTTCAGCAAGAAGGCCTTCAAGACTTTGGTCAATGGGAAAAATACTTTTTTCGAGACAATGGAAAAGATTTTCATGAACTGATACATCTGTCCTTTTTCTCCTCAACTTCTTTCATTTCTGATTCGATCCATTCACGTTGATGATTCCATTCGCCGGGGATTCTATACATAATGATAATAGACGATACTGGGAATTCATGTTGACGATTGAAATTGATGAAACCTTCTTCCTGCAAAGATGGACAAATCGTGATGAATCATCTTGATTCAATCGATTTTTTTTTGATATTGTTACGAAGACACATATTTTTTTAATTATGGGGAGATTCTGTTGAGCAGGCATATCGGAACTGTATTTTTTATCGTGTTTCTTGTTCGCATATCTTGGGCGCAAGTTGTAATTAACGAGATCATGTATCATGGGGCGGATGATGGCCTCGAATATATTGAGTTATTCAATTCAGGATCTCTATCGGTTGATCTTGGCAATTGGATCATAAAAGACGCGATTGATTCTCATGAATTTATCATTCCTTCATTGACACTAGTTCCAGCAGGAGAATATGTTGTTATTACCGATAATGCTGAACTTTTTCAACAGACTTATGGTTTTCAATCCAATCTGACAAATCTTCCTTTTAATTTGTCTAACAGTGGGGATACAGTCCGCCTTATCGATAACGAAGGGAGAATCGTCGATTCGGTTGCTTACGACGACCGTTCTCCCTGGCCGGAGAATGCGGATGGTTTGGGATCGTCTCTCGAAAGGATTCATCCCTTATTGCCCGCCTCGTTTCCGGCGTCCTGGTCGATGTCGGCTGGAAACGGCACTCCCGGAAAGCGTAATTCCGTTTATACGGAGGAGATACCCTCGCTTATTTATGATGTGAGCCATTCTCCGCGAATCCCATCACCACAGCAACCTATTATAGTAACTGCACGCATGTTGGAAGTGAGAGGGATTATCACTTCCGTCCAATTGTATTATGCCTGGAACGGTTCCACACGCTATCTAGCGGTGGCCATGAAAGACGACGGCCAGCATGGGGATGGAATCGCCGGGGATGGACTGTTTGGAGCGATTGTCGATGGGGGGAATGCGACCGATATCTTCCATTTTTATATCGAAACTCAAAACGATGCTCAGATTACTTCTTCGTTGCCTGTAGAAGGCAAAGACATGCCCTATTTGACCGTTGTTGAGAATCCGTTGCCCAACGAACGGGTGCCGGTTTTTCGTGTGGTTATGTTGCCGAACGTTCAGAAGGATTTTCTGGCAAAATATCAGACCGATGAATACTTTCCCGCCAGTTTTTATGATGGCGATGAAACTTATTATCGCGTACACATTCGCCATCGAGGACGTTCGCGCAGCCAAAACGGACGTTTTAAGATTCGCTTTCCCCACAGCCAATTGTTTCGGGGTAAAATCCGGCGGTTGAATTTCAATGGCACGGATACCGCTACGATTTTACGCGAGTACATCAGTTACCAATTGTATCAGGATGCTGGATTACCCAATCTGGAATCCGGATTGGCGCGTTTTCATATCAATGGACTCGAGACACGGGGAACGCCCTACCGGGTGTGGATCGAAAATCCGGACGCCCAGTTTTTGCAACGGCGCAGCTTTTTCGATGACGACGATGGGAATCTCTATAAAACCAATCTGGATGGAACTCCCAACAACAAAGCGACCTGGCGCTATGTGGGAGAAGATCCCGCTTTATACAATCTCTGCTATATCAAACAGAATAATGAGGAAGAAGCCGATTATAGCGACATCATCCGTTTCTGCCGCGTACTTTCCCAATCCGACACCTGGGATAACGACTATCTGGAAAAAGTTTATTCGGTCATCAACCCCGATGATTTTTTACGATGGATGGCGGTGTCTGCCTGCGTGGCGCATTGGGATTCACCATTCACCGATCACGGCCATAATTACGTTCTTTACAGTAATCCCGGAACCGGTCAGTTTCATGTGATCGCCTGGGATTTGAATGGAACTTTCAACTATACCTCCAATCAAAACGACTTGAATTACCGAAAACTGTATACACACATCCGCTCGACCAAGTTTCCGGCGATTAATAAGATACTCAACCATCCTGTCTTTGGGGCGCAATATTATCGGCAAATCGATGAAATGCTGAACACGATATTCAGCCAGGCGGCTGTCGACCGGAAAGTCGAAGAAGCCCGAATAGCCTTGCAACTGAATACGAGCGCGGTTAGTTTTTTACGCACCTATACCGCACAACGGATTAAAGATTTATCCAAATGGATCGACCGGGAGCAAGGAGTCAGTTTTATCTCCAAACCCACATATCAGGCATTGGTTGGGGAAACG
>CAZFOX010000425.1:0-4788 GCA_964520565.1 uncultured bacterium
AATAATCCCCACGCTTTTTCAAGTATCAATCCCCGCGGTGAATCGATCTCGATCAATACTCCCCCATAATCGGCTCCGCACCGGGCGATCAATTCCAGATCGTCCGCATTGGTAATCCCACATATTTTGATTTTACAGGTCATCGAATAACAACCCAGCCCTTTCCACAAAAACAGTTCTCTAGGAAGGCCGAAATGCTACTAGGCGGTCATAGGCCAATTTCAACTCATTTTTGATTCCCTCATGCTCGGAACGAACCAAATCGGGATCGGTTTCATATAGCCGGGTAGCGGCCTGATTGGCGTCCCGTAATAATTCCGCATCGCGCAGGGGATCGGCCAGCCGAAAGTGAATATGTCCGCTTTGACGAGTGCCAAATTGTTCTCCAGGCCCGCGCAATCGTAAGTCTTCGTCTGCGATCTTGAAACCATCGCGCGTATTTTCCAAAACTCGCATCCGCTCTTCCGCATAAGGGGCGATAAAAGGCGGAGTGATAAGGATGCAATACGATTTCAAGGTTCCACGCCCCACACGTCCCCGCAATGGGTGCAGCTGCGCCAGGCCGAAGCGTTCGGCCCCCAGAACCACCATCATGGTGGCGTTGGGTAAATCGACTCCCACTTCGATAACGGTGGTCGCGACCACCACATCGATCTCACCCGCCTGCATGCGTGCCATTAGATCTTCCTTGGCTTCCGCCGAATGGCGGCCATGCAGAATGGCGACGCGCCGATGGGGGAAAAATGTTCCCGATAACTTCTCGAACGCCTCCTCGGTCGATGGTAACTGGGGCGAGTTTTCCGATGGTTCAATGATGGGACATACCACATAGGCCTGTTGCCCTTCCGCAATTCTCTCGTCCACAAACTCCCACACTTTTTTCTCTTTCCCCCAGGTTGTCCAGCGGGTAATCAACGGCGGCCGTCCCGGGGGTAGTGACTGGATAACCGATATATCCATATCGCCGAATAAGGTTAGAGAAAGCGTTCGGGGAATAGGCGTGGCCGTTGCGACCAAAAGATCGGGATGCATCCCTTTTTCAATCAATTTCTGCCGTTGATTGACTCCAAACTTATGTTGCTCGTCCACGACGACTAATCCTAAATTGGCAAATTCCACTTGCTCCTGAAACAAGGCATGGGTTCCCACAACGATATGCGCCGTACCCGTTCGAATCAGTTCCAGATTCTCGCGCCGTTCTTTCGTCTTGGCGCTTCCCCGCAAAACCGCCAGGTTCAAGCCGGGAATCGATTGCGTCAGTTTCCGAATCGTATTGGCGTGTTGTTGCGCCAGTATTTCGGTTGGAACCATCAACGCCGCTTGAGAACCTCCCGCAACGGCCACGATCATCGCATACAACGAAACGACGGTCTTCCCCGATCCAACGTCTCCCTGCAGGAGCCGGCTCATCGGTTCGGATTTGAAAAGATCGTTTTCAATCTCCCGGCATACTCGGATCTGATCGTCCGTCAAGCGAAATGGTAGATTCCCCACAAACTGCGCAGGCCAGGTTTTCCTGTTGGATAGATCGAGCGATATGTGGGTATTCCCCCAGGGATCGGGATCGGGTTTGGGGTGAACGATACCCGCTTCTTTCTTACGCTGGCCGCTCGATTGACGGAGGATAAATTGGTGTAACAAAAATTCTTCAAAAACCAAACGCCTTCTGGATTTCTCCCATAACAAACCGGGATCGCCCGCATGTAAGAATTCCGGTGTTGTCTCTTCTCGTTCCTCATTTTCAAACAACCGCGGTTGAGAGGCGGACGCATCGGTTGGCGCTCCTTCTCCCGGGTTGGGATCGTGTAATACACGAAACGCCAGCGCCCTTTGTGGATACCCATGCGCATTTAATATCGATAAAGGAAGAAACTCTCGGCAATATCCACTGAATCGCTCCATAGATTTTTGAATGACCTTGCGAACGACGGTCTGGGTCAATCCATCGCACAAGGGATAAATGGGAATGATTCCTTGCCTATCTTCATTCTCCGATCCAGATGCAATCACCTGAAAACGGGGCGATGCCATCTGGAGGTACGACCCGTAATAATCCACCTTTCCATGCAATAACAACCGCATTCCGGCCTTAAACTGTTTCTGCAGATAGGCTTGGTTGAACCAGGCCACACTCAAATAGCCCGTTTCATCCTTAATTTGTACGTTTAATATATTCCGTACTTTCCCTCGGCCATGCGGAAGCCGGCTCTCCACCGCAACGATATCGCCGATAACCGTCGCGACCTGTCCCCCCTTTAAATGACAAATACGGGTCAGGTTATGATAATCCTCATACCCGCGAGGCAGATGCCAAAGTAAATCGCGAACCGTTCGAATATCCAGTTTTTCGAACAGAGCGGCTCTCCGGGGGCCGACACCCGGACAAAACTGAACCGGCGTTTCCAGGCCTTCCTTGAATGCACCGGCCTTTTTCCGATCACCTGATTCTCCCTTGGATTCCATCATCAATCTGGATTGTCCTTCCTCCGTTCGATTTCCACTCCAATCCGTCCTTGCATTCCGGGAATAGGACACCGTTCCTTGGATACGCGAATCCAGACAGAGCGTGCGCCTAACCGGAGTAAGGCCTCCGCGCATAATTCACTAAACCGCTCCAAAAGAACAAACTCCTGAGATCGCGCAATCTCTTCCAATAAACGATAGGCTTTTACATAATCCAACGTGTCTTTTAATAAATCCGATTTCCCAGCCGCACTTGTATCATATTCCATACGCACATCGACTCGTATGGATTGAGGCTCTCGACGCTCATTCTCATTACAACCGATACGCAGGGATACAACAATATTCTCCATAAAAATCATATCGCTCACTCGAATCTCTCCCTTACTCACTCCTTAAGAATATATCCGGCATTATTTTCCTGATTCCTTCTCGAATTACTATGGGTCTCCTCTTCACGATTGAAACATTAGTTTAGTCATTTCAGAAAGTTAGTTCAAACGGATTACGAAAAGTACCGTTTTTTTGTCTTGGCACTCCCCTTGCTTTTCTATTCTGTGCGGCCGGAGTCGCCGTGTACCACAACCACGGATGGTTTCTATGAACGCGAATACATTTATCGCATTCTTCTCCAATAAACAGATAGCTGCCCAAGGATCGATTTCCTCCAAAGGTAAGGTACATACCGGCAACGATATTGAATCATTCAAAACCATTTTTAATCGCACAATTAAAAATCAATCCACAGAAAACAATTCCAAACCCAATACCAAGATCAATACGATTTTCTCTTCACGATTAACGGCTTCATCCCGCACGGATTCTCTTAACTCAAATCAAACAAAATCAATTGAAAACCAATTCAAGAACGGCGCTTTTGATACGGATAAACCCTCATTCGCATTCATTGAAATCCCCCAAGAAAGCATCACAACCGATAAGAACGGACGATTTCAATTGAACGTTGATTCGCTCTCCAGCGAATTGAAACAAAAATTAGGGATCGGAGAGGAAGATTCAATAGAAATCAAGGCATTCAATCTGACTAAAGAGCAAATGTCCATTCTGACAAAACAGAACAATCCTTCTCGAAAAGATAGTCAATCGAACGAGGAAGTAGAGAATCAATTTACCCAACAACAGGTATTTTTTGCCCAGTTCAGTCCAGAAACTACTCAAGCATCCCGTAATTATACAGATACCCGTGAAGGACAGGAAAGCCAGACGTCCTTATTCCCCAACCTAAACATGGAGGAAGAAACGGAAGAGCCCTTATTACGTACTGCCGAGATAAAGATCGTATCGTCTCCTAAAGAAGAGAATCTAATACAAAAAAACCGAATTCCCCATTCAAATAAGAACAACACTCCGAAAGATTCTACTCATCCCACAATTTCAGAATCTTCCATGTCAGCAACTCCCATTTCAAAATCTCCCAAGAACCATAACAACTTGAAGATCGAAAAACCAGTCTATACAGATATCGATATAGAAAAAAATTCTCAAGCCGAGGGCAAAGAATCAAAAATAATCATCCAATCGAATCTTGGGGATTTCGAACATCCAGAGAAGGAAGTCTTGAATTCTTTTATGCAAAATCCCCTTACGACCGGCGAAGAAAATCCACTTCCATTGTTTGAAAGTTGGACAGAAACGAAGCCCGATAAAGGTTTCTCGGATTTGTTATCCCAGTCCAGTGATCTGGATTGGCAACCCCGGCAACCCGAGACGGAACAAAATAATCCAGGTATACCTAAACGTCTTTATTTATTCCAAGTGAAAGAAGACCATGGGGAAGAGGGCAATCAAAATCCGAAAAGAGTATTTCTCGCTCAAGCTCTCAATGAAAACAACGAATCACAGCAAGATTCAACCGGCACAGAGAATGAGAATTCAGAAAGAGACAATTCCAAATCTTTCCAGGAAATGGTGCGACGTGTGGAATTGGAACAACGGAACGCCCTAACCAAATTGGATTCAAAATCCGAGCCGTTTGATAAAACGGAATCGAAAATAAACAATAATTCGGTTATGGCAGAAAAATCGGGGAAATCCTTTTTATCTCAAAAAACCGATATTTCTCTCCTTCAGCAGCAGTTGGGAAACAACCGTGATGCGGTTATTTTAGAAGCCTCGAATAATTCTCCATCATCCCCAATGCCACAAACTGAAAATCGGCCCGAAGCACCCCCATTGTCCCATTCAAATACCAGTGGCCAATCCGCCAATTCCACCCTTTCCACCATTCCAAACTCGGGAGCGCAAACCACAGAAACGCAAACCAGCATGGTTCAGCATTATGCGGAAAAAGTGGCTGAGGTTCAG
>CAZFOX010000425.1:4798-5191 GCA_964520565.1 uncultured bacterium
GATTGTCCGTGGCGTACAGGGTTCCATCGGTTCGGAACGCAGCCATATTACCATGCGCCTCGTTCCCGAAACCCTAGGGCGGATTCACATTCAAATGACCATGGAAAACGGATCGCTTTCCGCTCAGATTACCGCTCATAAAGAAGACACTCGCGTTCTATTGCAGCAGAGCGTCAATTCTCTGCGCTCGGCCTTTGAAGAATCCGGAATTAAAGTAGACCGTCTGGTAATCAATAAAGATACCCTGGATTTAAAACAGAACGATCTGGGACGGCAGGAAGAATCGCAGGATCGTTCATCCAAAAACCGATCCGGTCTTGAGCATCGATCCGGTCACAATGGGCAATATTCCCCAGGCCGCCAATCCAGACAACAAAACGCAACCTGGTCGGA
>CAZFOX010000426.1:0-4794 GCA_964520565.1 uncultured bacterium
GAGACTCTGTTCAAGGACAAGGATAAGGAAGTTACGGTCAAGGCCGTGCGTCCCTTCCGCGCCATTCACCGCCTGAAGGAAGCCAAAGTTCTCTTCATGCAGGATGGCGGCCCCAATCCCGCTTACGTCCAGAGCATGAAGGACAAATTCGGAACGCAGATCGTCAACGTCGAATACCCCCGGCTCGAGCAGGCCTATCACGGTGTGGACGCCGAAAAGGCGCAAGCCGATGCGGAACAATGGATCAACGAAGCGGAAAAGATCGTCGAGCCCACCAAGGATGAGATCGTCAAAGCCTCGCGTATGTATTTCGCGCTGTTGAAATTGCTGGAAGAGGAACAGGCCGATATCATCACCATTAATTGCCTGGGTATGGGTCTCATGCAAAAAGGCCTTGCCTATCCCTGCCTGGGATTCTCCCGCCTTAACGGTATGGGGCTGGGCGGCGTCTGCGAAGCCGATTTGAAATCCACCATGACCCAATTGCTCTTCCAGTTCCTGACCGGTAAAACCGGTTTCGTCAGCGATCCAGTCGTCGATCTTTCCAACAATACGATCATTCACGCCCATTGCGTGTCGGCGATTAAAATGGATGGTTCCGATGGGGAACAATGCCCCTACATCATCCGTAATCACCTGGAAGACGCGCAGGGCGTTTCGCTGCAAGTTAAAATGCGGATCGGCCAACCGATCTCCATGGCGCGCCTGATCGGTTCGGATCTGATGCTGTTTTCCACCGGCGAGATCGTCGATACACCTCTATCGGACCGGGGTTGCCGCACGCAGATCACCACCAAAGTGAAAGACGCGCAGAAAATTCTGGAGAATTATTCCTGCGGCCTGCACCGGGTGATCTTTTACGGCGATCATACCCAGGACCTGCGCCGCTTCTGCCGGTTCAAAGACATCCGCATCCTGCGGGAGGGAGAAGAAAGTCTTTACGGTATTCCCGGCCTGGAGTGGGAACCGTACGTACACGCCTGATTCATTCAATCGGATATCTTTCGGAGAAAGAGTGGATGAGAAATCGTCCACTCTTTTTTTTTGATACTTACCTTGTCCATTTGCGACTCTCCGATTCTCCGCCGTCAGGCGATGTGTTAATATGATACGTTTTGCATTCCAATTGTTTTACGAATCCTTTGAGGAGAACCGTAATCATGTACGTTGTCTGTGTTACGATTCACGTCAAGCCGGAAAACACCGCCGCTTTCATCGAAGCTACATTTAACAACGCCCACCATACGCGCAACGAGCCGGGGAACGTTCGATTCGATGTTTTGCAGGCCGTGGACGATCCCAATCGGTTTTTCCTGTATGAATGCTACAAAACGCCAGAAGACTTTGCAGCCCACCAACAAACCGGGCATTACCTGGCCTGGCGCGAGGCCGTGCAGGACTGGATGGCGGAAAAGCGGGTGGGCGTCAAACATACCAGCCTGTTTCCGGATGACGCCAATTGGTAGAGTTGGGACTCGAACAACCACCGCATCGAAGGAGTAACCTCATGCTTCATTCCAAAACCATTCTCGGCACGTTATTCCTATTCATATTGGCGATTCTCACAGGTGCTTGTACGTCAAATGCCAAACGAACCTCGCGGATGTACGAGCAATCGATTATTCCCTCTTTCTGGAAAAACACTCTTACCGACATCCGGGAAACCGTAGCGGATGTGAAACGAGGGAAGACCGAGATCATCGCCCGGTCGCCCGGCGGGCGTCCCGTATATCTGGTCTCCTACGGCGACCCGCCGGAGATTCCCCGCCAGGCCAATTATCATTCCGCCACCGGGGCCCGGAATCCCGGCTATTACGCCAAGAAAACCGAAACAACGCCTCAGATTGTGTATATTGTCGGCCCCCCGCATGGGCATGAAATCGAGAACATTGTCGGGACGCTTAACCTGATCCGTGTAGCCGAAACCGGGGCGGATTGGCGCGGTCAGAAGTGGCCCCGCCTGGCGCAGAATATAAGCCGCTGCCGCCTGTTGATCGTTCCCGGTTCCAATCCCGACGGGCGCGCGCGCTGCCCGTACGACAGTTTTATCGGAGTCCCATCGAAAGAAATGACGCGCATCGGCCAGGGAACGCGGAAAGACGGCTCCCTTTACGGCTGGCCGGGCGTCAAGGCCGTTCATCCCATGCGGGGTGATATTGGATTCCTGGGTGCGTATTTCAACGAAGCGGGTATCAATCAAATGCACGATGAATTCTTCGAGCCGATGGCGAATGAAACAAAGGCTCTCTTGCGCGTGGCGCGCCGGGAAGCGCCCGACTATATCATCAACCTGCATTCTCACGAGCACCCGCCCGCCATTCTCTCCACCGATTACGTTCCCTGGTATTGCAAGGAAATCGAAGCGCAATTTGCGGAACGATTGATGGCGCGGTACCGGGAAGCGGGATTGCCTGCGGGGCCTGTTCCTAAACCCTCCATCGATGGCGAAAAGTATCCACCGCCTTCGTTCAATCTGACCAGCGCCCTGCATCACGTCTGCGGCGGCGTATCCATGCTGTTCGAATGTTGTCATGGACTTAAGGGAGACATGGATTTCCAGGTCACGCATGAGCAGATATTGGATATTCAGATGATGCTGTTCGACGAACTCTTGCAGTTCGCTGTGGAAGCCCCTCGCCCACAGGAAAGGTTAAAAGAATAGGATTAAATATATCTTTTACCGTTTACTATTTAGCCTATGAAGATTATTTCGCCCTTTCAGGGCTTTGAGTCTATTTAATACCCGGTTCCCAGGGCGATGCCCTGGGCTTTCTTATTTCGCCCTTTCTGGGCTTTGAGTCTATCGAATACCCGGTTCCCAGGGCGATGCCCTGGGCTTTCTTATTTCGCCCTTTCTGGGCTTTGAGTCTATCGAATACCCGGTTCCCAGGGCGATGCCCTGGGCTTTCTTATTTCGCCCTTTCAGGGTTGAGAACAAGGATTTCTAAACGATCGAATAAACGGTTCCCCTTTACCATAGCCAGAAATAAATAATTCCCATAATGGCGGAGGCCAGAAACCACCACAGCCAGAGGTTGGCGAACCATTGCAATTTACCGGAATGAGCCGCCAACATGGAAACGTCCCACATGTTTTCCTGCGGTTTTTGCCGGGAAACGGCCAGGACAAGAATCAACAAAGCGATGACGCTCAGGACCGACACGGCAATGGCGACCTGGCTTATGGCGGCCACGCTGAAAATGATAGCGATCAGAACCAATGAAATCAGCACGCTCGCGCTCGTTTTCAGCCCCACCGAAAAGAGAACCATCAGAGCGATAGAGATCAACGTGATAGAACCCGCAAACACCAGGGGATTGGCCAGGTTTTCGGGAAGGAATTGGATGCCATTGTCGGCCAGGATCATTTTGCCCATAACGAAGGGGATCATGGCGATGGAGAGCCAGATGCAGAGAATCGCGCCCCGGGCGCCGGCTTTTTTCCAGAGCGCTCCCGCCAGAAACACCACCACCACCGGCCCCGCCATGGGCGTCCATAAATCCTGGGCGTAACGGAAGAGATTCTCCCATTTCATCACCAGCGGTGCGATAGCCGCGCCGATCAGCAGCGCAATGGCGCCCGACCAGCGCCCCACGCTCACCAGCCGTTCCTCCGGCCAGTTCCGCCCCTTCCAGCGCTGCACGATATCGAGCGTCACCAGGGTGGAAGTCGAGTTGACCAGACCCGAGATAGTCGACATGATCGCTCCGACAATAGCCGCCGCCACAAAACCACGCAATCCGGTGGGAACCACGGTACCCACGATCGTCGGGTAAGCCGCGTCGGCCTGCGGTAGATCGGGATTGATCACCCGGTAGACCATGCCTGGAAACGTGGTCGCCATCGGCAACAGAATCTGCAATCCCATCGCCACGATGATTCCCATCTTGGCGTGCCATTCGTTTCGCGCCGCCAGACAGCGCTGATTGATGTATTGATTGTTGGCGTAATACCAGAGATGGGTAGTGAGAAGCATAATGGCCAGCGCCGTCCAGGGCACTTCGTGATCCACGGGAGTGATCAAATGCGCCTGCGAACCGGTTCCAAGAATGGCGGGAAAATCCCAGCCGATATGCGCCATCCCGGCCAAGAAAACATAAATGCCGCCCGCCATCAACAGAATGCATTGGAACGAACTGGTCCAGGCCACAGCGGTCAGGCCACCATAGACGGTATACAATCCGGTTACCAACGCCAATACCCAGACCGCCGCCAGCCGGTCGAATCCCCACATGATTTCCAAAGCGAAACCGCCGGTGTAAAAGACAATGGCGAAATTGACCAAGACGTAACTGGCGATCAATAGAACAGCGTAAAGCGTCCGTGCCTGTCCACCGAACCGGCGCTCCAAATACTCGGGCATGGTGGTGATGCGGTTGCGGAAATAGAGAGGGATAAAAATCCACAAAAGAACGGTCAAAGCGGGAAAGACCGACCATTCCCAGTTGGCCACCGGCATGCCCAGTTTATAGGCGTACCCCACTTCGCCCACGAACTGCTCGGAACTGATTCCCGCCGCGACGATGGAAAAACCGATGGCGTAAAAAGGCAGCCGGTTCCCGCCGCGAAAATATCCGCTGACGGTCGTCCGCTGTTTGCGCCCCACACTGAAACCAATCGCCACCACGACAAGAAAGTATCCGATAAAACAGGCGAGATCGATGGAATTGAACATGCCTAAGTCTCCCATTCGCTATGTTGTTTTACACCCAACAATTCCGGATAAATCGAAATCCGTCAGATCGGAGACAATCCAGTCCGCCAGGGAAAGATCCTGGCTCGGCGCACCGGGAC
>CAZFOX010000426.1:4804-5185 GCA_964520565.1 uncultured bacterium
GCAGTCCGACGCAGGCCATACCCGCCGCCTTGGCCGCCTGAACGCCCGCCGTTGAATCTTCAAAAACCAGGCAATGGCAAGGAGCGACGTTCAGTTTTTCCGCCGCCAAAAGGTAACCCACTGGAGACGGCTTGCCAGGATCGTAATCTTCCACACCCAGAAAAAAGCGCAGGTTCTCCCCGATTCCCATCCGCTCGACGCCTTCCTGGATATCGCGGCGATGCGAACCGGAAACGATCGCCACTGGATAATCGTACGACAGCCGCTTCAGCAATGCGATGGAACCGGCTATCGTCACATCTTCCGCATCGCGTAGTGCGGTAAACAAACGCCGTACGGCTTCTTCCATCAATTGAACGGCTGGATAGGCGTGAGGAAAAC
>CAZFOX010000427.1:0-5180 GCA_964520565.1 uncultured bacterium
CCGGCAATGCTCGATGGCGTCGCCGTCGCGGTCGATCCCGATCAGGCGATCCGCCGCGCCGAAAGAGGCTGTCAGCGCCGCGCTATGCCCACCATAACCTACCGTACAATCGACCAGGACGATTCCCGAATGGGAGGGCCGAAGGAATTCCACCACTTCGGCTTCCATAACCGGCATATGCAAATCCGGTTCCTGAGTCATTCCTTTTCCATGCTTTCCCGAGCCGCGCTATCCGCTTGCGCCACTTCGGCCTTCAGCGCATCCAACGTCTGTTGCCCTTTGATCATCTTCAGCACTTTAGGAAAACGTTCCGAGAATGTGACATCATCGACTGCCACTTGATCCTGATAGTATGTATAATTCCAGAGGGTGATCTTATCCCAATCGCCCATGATGATGATCTTGCCGTCGAGACGCGCGTAATCGGCCATATCGGGCGGGACAATAATACGTCCTTCTTTGCGATCCATCTTAATTTCGCGGGCATGGCCGAAAAAATGGTTACGGACCGTGAGCCCAAAGTCATCGTAAAGGTCATACTGGCTGATGGACTGCGCCATAGGAAACCAGTTACATTCCGGGAAAATGGCCAGGGATCGTTTAAGCCAGCGAACCATGATCAGCGGGTGATCGCCGAGTTTGTCGCGAAACGGAGCTGGCAGAACCAGGCGCAGTTTGGGATCGAGAGATTTTTCGTAGGAACCGATCAATCTATCGACGATCGGCATGAGAACCGGAGCGGTCTGTTCCGCGGTCGAACTATTAGGAGTGATTCCGGTTTTCATGATATTATCTGGTTCCAAACTGGTTTTTCCTGGGTATAGCCTGGGTGTAAATGGGATTTTCTGGGTAATTCTGGATACTAGCATGTTCGGTTTACGAACGCAAGTAAGAATTTACCAAAAATCATAGACTTTTTTAATAAAGTGTGGCGATTTCATTGAACTTGTGTTCAGTTATTTTAAAGTGTTTTTTGAAGTAAGCATTATTATCTTTCTAATTTTATGATGTTTATGCGCGGCGGAATATAAGAAGGGGTAATATGAGTAGGGAGAAGATATAAAACAAGTCCGGGTGCGCCACGGGGGGCGCACCCTACATCTCAGAGATATTTAGATCGTAATAGTAGATTAGCGGGGGCAGGCGACGTTGCCATCGCTTACAAGGCCATTGGATGGATCGTAGCCGTAGGTATAAGGCCAATCCACTTCGATGGCAAATCCATTATTTTTGCTGCTGATGTCGGTATCCGGCCCGCGTCCCTGGAGGCAATAGCGCCAATTGGCGGGACGGCGGGGATCCTTCATATTATCGCGATAGGTATTTTTCCCTTCCTGATAGAAATATTTCCCTTCGCCTTTGGGGTCGAAATATGCTTCATAGAAATCCTCGCTGGCCTCTTTTTTCCGGCTGAAAAAAGGATCGCGGGGAATGGATGCGATATAGGCGACCGGCGTGGTAAGTACTTTGGAAAGTCCCCAGGCATTTTCCGAGCCGTCGAAACCGACGGGGGGAAAACCGCCCTTATCGAGGCAGTACATTTCCAGGGCAGTGACGCAGGCCTTCATATCGGAGAGGCAGCGGGAGTATTTCGCGCGGATTTGCGCGTTGAGGAAATTGGGAACCGCGATGGCGGCGAGGATACCGATAATCGCGACGACGATTAACAATTCGATGAGGGTAAATGCGCGATAGTTGTTCTTCATGGTTTTTTACGTCTCTTTCTATTCCGATGCCGTTACGTCCCGATTATTTTCCCGTCGAAGGGAGTAGAAACCAGGAAGCGAAAGGGCGGGACGATGGTATTACCCAACCGTCCCGCCCATTCATCTGCAATTCAGTTTATTCCGACTCAACAACAATACGACCCAATCCGATTTCACGACACGGTTGGATCCGTTAATTCAGCATCCAATCGCCGACGCTGGTGGGGCCGGTGGGGCCCGTCTTCAGGTTATCGAACCGGGCGTGATTCATATACTGCAAGTTGTCGAGAATGTCGGTATAGCAACCGCGATAGTGCAATCCAGCGGGGCCGAAGGGATAGTCGCCGTCGTTCACTTTCGCGATCTGCTTTCCATCGACCAGGAACGTAATCTGGCCGTTGAGGTATTCGATGCGGAAGCGATGCCAGCCGCTTTCGGTGAGAGTGACTTTTCCGTAATCCTCGGCGAAGCCCGCCATGCGGTTGACGACGTGCACCTTGCTGTTGCCGGGCGCATACTTGCGGGCGATAATTTCGCCGCTATCGGATTCAAAGGAGAGCGCATAGCCGCCGGAGCTGCGATAGATGTTGGTATCCGAATAGGCGTCGAGAGAAGGCTTATCGGGATCCAGGATGCTGCAATGGATACCGAGAGAAACCCGGTCGAACATTTTTTCGGGCGTATCGAATCGCACATCGCAATACGCATCCACTTCGACGAAGTAGTTGGCATCGGCGTTCTGTCCGAAAGCCAGCATATCCCAGCCGTTGTATCCACCAATTTCGACCGCGTATTTGGGGCTGGTAGCACCGCTGAGGGAGTTTTGCGGAATCCCCCACAGGGCGGCTTCCGTGCTGGCGGCGTCAGGGGGACTGACCTGGTAGAAGGTGTCCTGGGTGACATCGATGACCGGGCGGACGTCGCCCGCTTCGCCATGTCCCCATTCCCGAGCGCCGCGCCAGGCAATCGTGGGGCTGATGCCGGTGGAATCGAACTGATCGGCGAGGGCTTTGGATTCCAGGCTGTCGTAGAGGCTGGGAGAAGCGGTGAAATCCTGGGTATACAATTGGCCGAACAGGGTGACCGTGGCGGCTTCCGGGTTGAAATCGAGGTTTTTCATGATGGGGCCGACGCGATACTGTTTGCCTTGTTGCAGATCGTTGAAGGCGTACTGCCCGTTGCCGTCCGTCATGGTCTGGCGCACGGAGGTTTGATCGACGGCGAAGACGAGAATGTTAGCGAGAGGCTGGCCATCCTGAGTGATGGTTCCGTTGATGGCGGCGGCCGCTTGTGCGCTGACGAGTTGGATTTCGTCGACGTAGAATTTGCCCACTTGGTTGACCTCGTCACCGACGACCATCAGGCCGAGAGCCACGATGTCGTTTTTATCGGCGTCGGGATTGTCGGTGCCGTACCCGGCGTCCCATTCTTCTTCCGAGAACGCTTCGAGCGCCAGGGTAACCTTCTGCCAGCTGGGGTTGGTCACGTAATCGCTGGGAAGAGCGAATTGCAATATACGGCCTGTGCTGTCGTACAGGAAGACGGTAAAGGTCAGTTGGCCGGGTGTCACGGAAGCGTCGCCGAAGAACCACATTTCAACGGCGGCATATTTGGAAAGGCTTAACGCGCCGGAGGGGAAGTCCTTACGGACGGTGTTGTGCCACCATTTTTCGGGCATGTTGACATCCATGAAAAGGCAGGTCTTACCCTGGGGGGGTACATTCTGGGTATCAAGAGAAATGAAAAGGCCATCCGGCCCGCCCGCCTTCGTGTACGACCAGACCGCTTTCAGATCGTCATCGCTGGGGTAATCTTCGAAGACCTCGATCACCATATTTTCCGGTTTGTTGTTCAGTTTGATGTCGTCCACGTAGAAGACGGCGGATTGATCGACGTCGTCGCCGACCACCATCAGACCGAGAGCCACGATCTGGGTTTTATCGGCGTCCGGGGTGTCGGTGCCGTATCCCGCGTCCCATTCCTCTTCGCTAAAGGCATCGAGAGAGAGGGTAACTTTCTGCCAGTCGCCATTGGTGATGTAATCGGCGGGGAGAGCGAATTTCAGAACACGTCCATGGGCGTCGTAGAGAAAGACGGTGAATGTAATCGCCGGTGTGGCGGCGGGATCGCCCGTGAACTGGAATTCCACATTCAGGTAGGAGGAAAGATCCAGAGGGCCTTCGGGAATTTCCTTCCGGAGGATGTTATGCCACCATTTTTCCGGCATATTGACATCCATTCTCAGGCACTTGGCTCCTTCCGCCGGGTAGTTGGTTTCCAGATGGGGAACGAGTCCAACCGGACCGCCTGCTTTGGAATAAGCCCAGTTGGCGGTAATCCCGGCGTCGTCCGCATAGCTTTCGAAGTTATCGATTGCCAGAGGGCCGTCGGCGCCTGGACCCGGAGTGGTTGTTTTTTCAACGAGATTGATCGAGTCAACTTTGAAAACGCCGGTCTGATCGACTTCGTTGCCGACTACCATCAGGCCGAAGGCCACGATATCGCTGCGGACGGCATCGGGCGTATCGGTTCCATATCCATCGTCCCAGGTTTCATCGACGAAGGCGTTGACGGAAACGCTGAATTTCTGCCATTTCGCACTGGTGAGGAAGGAACTGGGAAGATCGGCTTTAATGACGCGATTGGCGCTGTCGTAAAGAAAGACGCTAAAAACCATATCCGGCGTGGCCTTGGCGTCACCCATGAATTGCAGTTCGACCTTGGAATAATCCGCGAGATCGAGAGGGCCTTCGGGAATCTCTTTGCGGAGTTTGTTCTGCCACCATCGCTCCGGCATGTTAACATCCATGACCATGCAATTGGCGCCTTCCGCGGCACCGGTTTTTTCCAGGTAGGCAAAGATCCCATCCGGCCCGCTGGCTTTCGAGAAAACCCAGTTATCCTGGATGTCGAAATCGTCCTGATAACTTTCAAAGTTATCGATGAGCAGCGTCTGCGCGTTCACAGACAGCGCCGCCATAAGGAGTACAAATAGCAATGCGAAACGTCTCATTCCGATGACCTCCATTCGTTTAACTGTGATAAAATAACCACCGATCCTATATTCTGGTTTCTTGAACGAAATGTTAAAGGGACATGCGAGGAGATATAGGAGGAAAAATCATTCAAAGCCTTTTAATTCAAATGGATTTGCGATAAATCGATTCACGGGGAAAAAGGATTTTCTCCTTAAAAAACGGCCGGATTGGCAAGCGGTTGACAAAACGATGAAGGAGATCGAACCTGGAGACAGCCGAAGTGGGAAAGGGGAAGAAATCCAGCCAATTATGGAAAGAACAGAGAACGATCCCCGTGGAATGTATCCCCGGATACTGATCGCAGACGATCAGCCAGACGTGTTGACTGCGTTGCGGCTGTTGTTGAAAGGCGAGGGATATCAGATCGAAGAGGCGCGTTCGCCCCAAGCGGCAGTGAAGGCTGTGGAGGAACGGGAATTCGATGTGGCGCTTGTCG
>CAZFOX010000428.1:0-233 GCA_964520565.1 uncultured bacterium
GGCTCATTCCGATTGGTGCTCTTTCCATTCCTGCTTCGTTATGGGCGATTGATATTAAGGAATCGGATGTTTCGATTGAGATTCAGGCCGTATCTCCCCGCATGATTCAGGGAGATATATCCGGATTTTTCGATCGCCGTTCGTCCGGTTTGTTTGTTGTGGGGATCGGCGAGAATTGTTATTTGAACGGACTCTTGCCGGAGGCGGCTGATATTCCTGAAGCGATTGAGTGG
>CAZFOX010000428.1:249-5170 GCA_964520565.1 uncultured bacterium
CGGCTGGATCTCAATCCAATTTTCGGTATACCGATAAACGCATCACCGCTTTTTCACCTGATAAAGAGGGTTGGTACGAAGTTCAATTATCCCTGACAATGCCAAATGCCGCCTCTGCCATCGTGAAAAAGATGAGGATATTGGCAGCTACTTACACGGGCGTGGGGGGATTGAACAATACCGCTCCCGCTTTTCCCGAATGCGCATTGTGCCATGATTCGGTAAATGAAGAGTGGAAAGAAACCCGGCATGCCCAGGTACTCGCCCGTCATTTGAATGGAGAACGTTCCGATCAATATGAAGATCGTTGTTTCGAATGCCATACGGTAGGATTCGATAATGCGATGGCTGCATCCAACAAGGGTTTCCATGAAGCCATTCAGAATTCCGGCGTCGATCTTCGGTCGATTGCCGATCGGATCAATGATGCCTATCGGCGCAATCACGATCGCGATCCCAACAATGATGCCGCGTATTATGATTCCTTATCTCCCTCCGTTCGCACCAAGGCCAACGTCCAATGTGAAAACTGCCACGGCCCCGGGAGTCAACATTTTGGAAATCCCGCTCAAATCGGGAAATCGTGGGATGCCCGAGTTTGCGCCCAGTGTCACGATTCGCAGGGATTCGATGGCTATCCGTATCCATACGATTCTTCAGGGCATAAAAAATTACCGGATATGTTTGCTCAGTTTCCTTCCTTGCTCGAATCGGCTTGTGCCAAATGCCATTCGGCGGAAGGCTTCGTTCGGTTGGCCATCAACCAGGATACCCTTTCGAAACCGGAAAAGACCGATCCCCATGCCGTCTCCTGCGTGGCCTGCCACGATCCGCACGATCGTACCCTGCCCAATCAACTGCGATGGGTGAATGACGTCGTGATGGAAAATGGGGTTCTCTTCCCGAATGCCGGAAAAGGGAGCGTTTGTGTAATCTGTCACCAATCCCGCGTTCCCAACAAACTGGAAACCTTTATTTATAACGATACAGCTGGCCCCCATTATGGGCCACAAGCCGATGTTTTTTTGGGGAAGAGTGCCTGGACGTTCGGTGCAGAATTAAAACAGGCCACTTCCGTTCATCAGGTTGTCACCCGGGACGCCTGCGTAACATGCCATATGGCTCGTATCCCGGCCAATGGGTGGAATGTGGAAAACGGCATCCTGGTGGGTGGACATAGTTTCAAGATTTCGAACGATCTCAACACGGCGGATGCCCGCGACGATCTCTCCAACTATCGCAATGCCTGCCTCCCCTGTCACCTGACCATGACCTCTGTGGATCGCGTCATGAAAAGCGGTCAGGATTACGATGGCAATGGAAAAGTGGAAGGCATTCAAACCGAAGTACGTGGTCTATTGGGACGAATTGCAGAGAGATTACGGGATCGATATCCAGACATTCGCGTAGGATCTGATTTGGAATTGATTGTCCCTCCGCGATTGTTCGGTGAGTTTACCTTTTCCGAAAAAGCCGTGGTTTATAATTACCGGTTATTTGTCCGCGATGGCAGTTACGGCATTCATAACGGCCGCTTTACGATTGAAATCTTGCAGAGAACCTATGCGGCTCTGACTCTTCGATCGTTAAAGTTGGATTACCCGAATGCCGCTCTGATCGAGGATTCTACCATCCCCGAATGGTCGATGTATAAATGATGAGTCTATTGCAAGGAGTGAAAAAATGAAACATCCCAGCCGAATCGTGTTAATGATTGGATTGTTGGCTTTTGTGGCTTTGCCTTTCTCTCTCTCGATGGGCCAGGATCCCGAAGTGGATAAACTGGCGTTTGTGGGAGCGGCCAAATGCAAAATGTGCCATAACCTGGCCAAATACGGAAAGTTCTTCGATGATTGGAAAGAAGGCCCGCATGCCAAGGCTTTCGACTTGTTGAAGGACGATGAAAAGAAAGATCCCAAATGCCAGAAGTGCCATACGACCGGCTTTGGCAAACCGGGTGGATTCACCAAAGTGGACGATCCCGAAGCGGAAAAACTGGTTGGCGTGCAGTGTGAAATGTGCCATGGACCTGGCGAAAAACACATCAAATCCAAGCGAGGCGGCGAAGTGATTGCACATGCCTGGGAACCGGATGAAAAAGCCTGCCAGAAATGCCATAATCCCGAAAGTACGACCTGGAAAGAAGATCGGTATGTGGACGAACAAGGGAACAAATCGGGATTTAACTATAAATTAGCGGTCAAAAAGATCAATCATGCCAAGGTTTTTGAAGAGCTAGGCAAAAAGCCTCCCAAAACCGGCGATCTGTAATTATCAATGCTGGATTAACAACGCGAGGGATTCTATTCCGAAAGAATGAGGATGAACAGTGTGATCCGTTATGCTTCGATAGCGGTTGGTCTCTGTTGGATGGCTTTGACGCTGAATACTCCGTTGTGGGCGCAGGAACAAATCGCCCCTTCGCCTCAAAGCGCCACGCCGGATAATCCGTGGCAGGCTCTAAAAGTATCCGGTAGCCTGAATTCTTCCTATTATTTTCGGAGTTACGATGGACGCGATGATAGCGATCTGTATTCGTTCTTTTCCCTGCGACTGACCGACATTGCCAAGGATACACTCGATGGCGGATTGTCTGTGCTTTGGCATGAAGACCTTAACAGCGGTAGTCCCCTGCGGGGTACGGAAACCTACGATCCATTCTTGGATATCTATGACTCATCCGGCGATCGGTTTCGCTTTTTTACCGGATATTTGGATGTTAAAAATGCCGTATGGGAAGAAAGCCGCTTGCGTCTAGGCCGGCAATACCTGGATGAAATCGACCAGGCGCATTTCGATGGCGCATCCTATCGTTTTTCACCGGTTGAACCGCTGGAAATCACTCTTTTCGGCGGTCAACCGGTAACGTTCTATTCACCCACGAGCGGCGACGCCATTTACGGTTCCAACTTCGCCTATCAGTTCTCGAAACAAACTCGTGCCGCCCTCCGCTACTACCGATATGATGCGGATGGTTTTCGCGACGATCTGGCTGCTGCCGAACTTTGGCATATGTTCACTCCCGAACTGCAGACACACGCAGAATTTTCTCTTCTCGACGGCAGTCCCTATCTTTTCAAAAACGATCTGTTCTACCGCCTCGATTCGTGGGATTTAGACATCCTGGGCCAGGTGATTCACCTGTTTGATGAAGTCGGCGATCATACGATCAACTTTAATCCCTATTTTCCCCTTCTATACAGTTATGAACCATTTACCTATGGTTCGGTGTTATTCACGAAAGGGCTGGGTGACTATGTGAGTTTGAATGCAGGGTTTGATTTCCGGGTAACGGATGAAAACCTGGATCCGCTATCTAAATATACAAATCGCGATTATGTCCGCGGAACGCTCGGTACGGAACTTTATCCCACGAAGTCGCTCACACTGAGTGTGAATGGAGAATACTGGAGTGTGGATGACGAGGATCGGTTCGTGGGTGTGAGCGGCGAAGTCGAATACCAACCCGCCCGGCAATGGACGCTGACCGCGGGTGCGGAATACGGTGAATACGTTCAGGAATATCTGGATGAATTTCTCTTCCTCTTCGGCGATCGGCGGTTCGTTCGCGTAACGCCGGATGTGATCACCTATTACGCACGAATCAAATGGCAGCCGACCAGCAGGATTTACACCGCGGCTCGTTTTGAGGTGGAAGACAGCGATTTCGAACGGGATGAATGGTACGCATTCCGGCTGCAGGTGGGAGTGAATTTCTAAGATGAAGCGATCGCGGCAGTGGAAGGTAATGGCAGTGGCAATCTCTCTGGTTTGGGCGGCTTGCGATCCCAAAGAGGGAATGGATAATTTCCCTCACAAACCCCATATCGAATCGGAATTAGCCTGTGATTTTTGTCATGCCCTGGGGGAAAAAACGGTCGCGATGCCCAACCTCGAAATCTGCGCTTCTTGCCACGATCTGCAGGATGCGGAGACATTCGCGCGCTGCAATTCCTGCCATGAAAAACTGCCGGAAAAAGTGAAATGGGAATCGGAAAGTATTGTTCACCATAAATCCTTGTTTCGAGATCGGTTGCCCGAAGGATGGCGGGACGTTCAATACAATCACGCGGAGCAAATCGGCGCGGAAGCCGATTGCCTGGCATGCCATGCGGAGATTAAGACCTCGGAACGTTCTTCACTCGGCAATTTGCCCTCCATGAAAACTGCAATGAACGTACAGCGGGAATGGGGACTATCCAACGACTGCTCTGTTTGCCACCTCGAATTGAATCCGTCCACTCCCCCGGCCAGTCACGCCAATCGCTGGAAGGAAACGCATGGCCGCCTGACGGAATTCAGCGGGAAAGAGAATTGCCTGATGTGTCATCAGGAAGAGACCTGTACCGCTTGCCATAAGACAGAAAAACCGCAAAGCCACAACAATTTATTCAGGCGCAAGACACACGGGATCAAGGCGGCTTTCGATCGGGCCAAATGCCTTGTTTGCCATCGCGACGATGAATGCATTAGCTGCCATCGGGCATCCGCCGAGACAATACCCCCCGCCGTTTTTCATACACCCGATGCTTCCTGTCTGTCCTGCCATAGCCCATTGGCTTCGCAGGGACCCCAACCGCGCCCGCCGCAACATCTCTTTAAAAAGATGCCTCATCGCATGATGATGGGAGCCACATCCCAGAAATGCCTGACGTGCCATTCGTTTTAATTGTATCGGGTTCAATGTATGGAACGTACTGGGAGCGCGGGCGTCCTCGCCCGCATTGAATCCGTCACTGTTAACCGAACGTTCTACTAAAGCGGTTCTCAATAGTATATGCGGTAATTTCACGCTTTTTCGATACGCGAATATGAACGTAATTTTAAGAGTCTCTCTAGTAGAGCGGCCAAAAAAAAGTGTCGAGTAAAAAAACAACGATCCGGCTTTTAGATTGCTTCACTTCGTTCGCAATGACACGAA
>CAZFOX010000429.1:0-5167 GCA_964520565.1 uncultured bacterium
AATATCTGGGACAGCCGCTCGATTCCTGCGAAGAGGGGGGATATACAGGTGCTCGGATTCAATTCACAACGACCGAGTGTTCTCTTTTTATGGATACCGTAACCGATTTTCGTCCAGACCTGGTTTGTATATTCTTTGCCTCGCCCTGTTATGGTCTGGCCTATTATCTCACCCAAAAAATCCAAAAGGAACTCAAAATTTTTGTCTTATGGGCAGGGGCGGATTCGACATTCAGTCCCGATAATAACGTACATAACACCGATGCGATCTGTATCGGTGAATCCGAATATCCCATTCGTATTCTCACTGAGCGTTTTGAAAAAAACGAGGAATACACAAATGTCCCCAGTCTTTGGTTCAATCGAAAAGGGACGATCCATCGAAATCCCGCCATCGATTTGGAAACCGATCCGGATAGTCTCTCCTGGACCGATTTCGATCCTCATCATACGATTACAATTGCTAACAATCACCTTCTCCACGAACCCTGTCCCCCGAGCAGTTCACTGCGAACCAATGCCGTACTTATAGCCAGCCGTTCCTGTTCTTTTACCTGTCCTCTGTGTCAATCGGGACATGACGGAATAACGTATAGGAAACAGAGAGCGGTTCGTCTTCGTTCGGTGGATCATGTAATCGCCGAATTGAAATATCGTTTGCAAACCTGGCCCTATCCGATTGAGCGCATCGAATTTCACGACGATTCCATACCATTGGAAAGGGCTTGGCTGGAAGAATGGGCGGAACGGTATCCCACCGAAATCGCTTTGCCCTTCTTTGGTTATACCCGGCCTAATTCCACCGGCGGCGACTTCTATCGCCTGTTGCGGCAGGCAGGCGCTTTCGCGTTGATTTTGCGTTTTCCAACCGCCCCATCGCGAAAGATGGATTCGAATTTCTCTCGCGAGAGGATTATTCAGACCGCCCATGCCATTCATGATTCCGGAATTCGTTTGTTATGCGAGTTTATTATCAACAATCCTCTGGAAGGAGAGGAAGACCATCTCGATACGCTCCATATCCTTGGTGAATTTCCCAGCCATTTTGGAGTCGTCCCGAGCGTTCCCTTCTCTTATTATGAAAACTGCTCTTTCCACCAAACCGTGGTTCAAAAAAACCTGGTGAATCAATTCGAACGCAATCAGGGCGAGCATGCTGTTGTGGGGAAAAAGTCTGGACTCTATTCGTTTTGGGATTCTCTATACAAACTGGCACAATTTGAAGGGATCGACCGTGAATGCTTATTGCAGTTCGCGCAGAATGAATATATGAGAGAGCACCCGGAAACATTGGAGGAAATCGTCGATAACCTGTATCGAACCACATATGTAAACAGTAATCCCATGGCCGAAAAAGATGATTATATACAATATTTGCGCGGTCGTCTTCTTGAAACACAGCGTATAGCGTCTGAACCGACTGTTCGGACATTTCGAGAAATCGTGCGAAGTATTACAAATAAATAAATTCCTATTCCATTCTGCAGCAAAACAGTCCGGTGAGAATAGGGGATTTACCGGATTAATCCTTTTTCTCTTGAATTCCCAACTGGTAAAGCCATTGGATTTCATCGGCCTGCAGGGCGCGATCGTAAATCCGAACGTCATCCACCGCTCCCTTGAAATTATACCGTCCTTTCAGGGGCGACGTACCGATATAGAACTGGTTTCCCTGCGTGTCGATCTCCACCGTGGCGGAGTTGACTTCCACTCCGTTCACGAAATGGACAATCTGGCCGTTCCGGTACATCGAGCAGAGAAACTGCCATTCCCCATTTGCCGACTGAGTGAAACTGACATCGTGGCCATCCAATTGCTTGTCTTCCCGGGTGAAGGTGTACCAACAATCGCTGACGACCCAGGGAGCGCCGTCTTCCAAAATTCCATATGAATCGCCGCCTTTTTTGAAATCGCCCCATCCGAATAGAAAATTCGGCGCTTGATCGCCGTCGAATTCTCCTTCCGCATCGTTGGTCTGCGCCCAAAGGCAAAGAGTCCGTTCCGAACGTCCCAGGGGGAACTTTTTAATCGTCCCGGCGGCATAGGAACGGCCATCCAACGCCAATGCTTTTCCCATAGGGCCTTTTACATAACCCATATCGCCTTTGACCGGATTGGCATGGTTCTGGTTGCCGGATACATCCTGCAAAGTCCCTTCAAAAGGAAAATGCGCAACGAGTCCTTTCTGTAACAAATCGGACTCGCCCGTTACAGCAATTTCCCATCCCCACAAGAAAAGACCGATGAATAGGACCGAAGTTGATAAACGGAAGGTTTTTGTATTCATGGATGTACCTTATCTTGAGTCAAAAAATAGATTCCATTCATCAATCAAAAACTAAAAAATCAGAACAATCAAGACTCATTAAAAATCCAATCAAAGATATTTGAAATTCAGGTGTATGCAAATTCTTTCAAAGATCCATAGGTGTTCAGAGAGGAAAACTCGCAGAATCACCTTGAAAGAATCTATGAGATTCCGTTGCATTTCCAATTCCCTATTCGGGCAGGGATTTGGTTCTGCATGCCATCCACAGTGCAATCAATCCCGCTGCCGCCGATAGGATGGAAGCAGAGAGTACCCCGATTTTAGCTTGATCGAGATACGTTCCATTCTCAAAAGCCAGTCCGGCGACGAAGAACGACATGGTAAAACCGATTCCCGCCAACAAGCCCACGGAAGCAATTTGAAACCAGGTAACGCCCGAAGGCAGGGATGCGATTCCCAGGCGGCAGGATAACCAAGACAGGAAGAAAATACCAATCGGTTTTCCAACGATTAAACCCAAGAAACAACCACTGGTGATGGCGCTCCAACTCGCGCCTTCTCCGCTCAGAGAAACGCCCGCATTGAAAAACGCAAACACCGGCATAATGAAAAAAACCACCCACGGGTGGAGTGCATGCTCCAGACGATGCAGGGGACTTTGAACGCCATGCAAAAACGATTCCGCATGTTCAACCTTGACTTCGATTTCCTCCAATGTGCCTTGAGCCAGAATCTCCCGAGTGTCGAGAACCGGAGCAGCGGATTCCGATCTCCGGCCCATGGGTATGGTGAAGGCAAGCAGTACTCCGGCAATCGTGGCATGGACTCCCGATTTCAACATAAAATACCAGCCGATCACACCGAGAAGCCCAAAAACGGACAGGCGGCGCCCGCCCGTATATCCATAAAACCATGCGATAGCCAGTACAAGAAATGATTTGATCAATGCCCCCCCATCCAGGCTGGCCGTGTAGAATACGGCAATGACGATAACGGCGCCCAGGTCGTCCACAATTGCCAGGGCGGTCAAGAAAACTTTAAGCGGTAAAGATATGCATTTACCTAATAACGACATGATTCCCAGCGCAAAAGCGATATCGGTTGCCATGGGAATGCCCCAGCCGGAAACGCCTTCCCCGTTTCTGTTTATCAAGACGTAGATCAATGCCGGAACGATCATTCCGCCTATCGCGGCAAACACCGAAAAAGCTGCATCGCGAGGACGCGATAATTCTCCCACAACGATCTCCCGTTTGATTTCCAATCCCACCATGAGAAAAAAAACGGCCATCAATCCATCATTGATCCATAAGATCAACGGTTTGATCAGACTCCAATCTCCGAGAGACAGGCCGAAGGGAATGGATTGCAGCGCCGTATATCGATCCAGCTGTGCTGAATTGGCTATGGCAAAAGCAAACAGGGCACTGAGGATTAAAAGAAATCCGCCCACGCTTTCACTGCGGGCGAATTGTTGAAAAGGAGTGAGGATCGAGGGTGGGAGCCAGGAATTCGTTTTTGATTCCATCTTTCCATCCTTTCTCATTCTGGTGAGAAACGATAAGGGAATAGAGGGAGCAAAGAATGCCACTCTATTCCCTGTTACTTCACTAGATTCGTACGACGGAAGAACGTTAGTTTACCGCTGTGTTATTCTTCCGCCGTGCCAAACATCATCCACCCATAGTATAGCAGAGTAGTAACGGCACCAATGGTGGCTGCCACATAGGTCAGAGCAGCCGCATCGAGTACTTTTCGCGTTCCATCATATTCTTGCGAGGTGATGATTCCACTTCGGCCGAGGGCCGCCATCGCACGGTGGCTGGCGTTGTATTCCACCGGTAATGTCACGAGAGAGAACAGAACTGCGAATCCATAGAGGATCAGACCGATTAGAGCGACGCCCCACCCCAGAGGGCCGAGAATCACCGCTCCCATCAATCCCAATGGAATCAACAGCGCCCCGAAAGTCGAACCAGCATTCGCCAGGGGAAAAATGCCTTGACGCAAGTGCAATGGGAAGTATCCCTGTTTATCTTGCAGAGCATGACCCGCTTCGTGAGCGGCCACCCCAGCCGATGCTAATGAACAACCATCGTAAACCGGCGAGGATAACCGAAGAACCTTATCCCGGGGATCGTAATGGTCGGTCAGTTCCCCTCCGATACGTTCGATTTGAACATCGTAGAGTCCACTCGAATCCAGCACCCGACGCGCGACCTGCGCACCGGTTATACGCGCTCGTAAAGGGATTTTTGAGTAATGAATGAATTTCGAGCGGACGTTATACGCCGCTAGCGACATCAATCCCAAGAGCAATACGGTTAGGACGAGACCGATCATGTTTTTTTCCTCCTTTATGGGTTCATTCAGGACTTAATATTTACCAAATTAGTAAACAAAAAGGATGCCAGGATGTAAATCATGTATTTTGTGCTGATTATAAGTAATCTACTCGATAAATAATGTGTCAAAATGGAATGGAGGTTGAGAAAAATGACACAGAGATATCTCACTGAGTGTGGATTAGGAGATAGAATTGCGGATTCGCGAACATTGTTGTTCGATCAGCGAGTCATCAGTCTGGTAACGGGATAAAACACGGGAGGCAATCTGGGCGGCGGCTTCGACCTCATCGGGAATTACTTCGTCCGCACCGCTCGAAGATAACAAACCCACATCCAATCGATAACGGGCACGAACCAGGATATAGAGAGAGGGAGCGATCCGCCGGGCTGCAGCGACTGCTTTTTCGACGGCGCCGGGATCGTTGATAACAATCACCATCTCGCGCGCCCGCTCCACACCCAGATCGCGAAGAACCTCTTCGCTGGTGATGTCTCCGTAATAGACCCTTTCGCCACGTTCGATTGCACGGCGCACGTTGTCGGGATTCAAT
>CAZFOX010000430.1:0-5165 GCA_964520565.1 uncultured bacterium
GCCAACCCAATAGCGAGGAATTTAGCGTTCCAAGGGAGGTTGAATACCTGACTGGAGCGTCTTTAGCCATCCGCCGGGATATTCTGGATCGCCTGGGTGGATTGGATGAAGGATTTCCTTTGTATTTCGAAGATCTGGATTTCAGCTGCCGAACAAAACAGGCAGGTTATAAAATCCTGTATCAACCGTCTTCAGTCGTTTATCATTTTGAAACCTATGGAACAAAAAAACAGAGTACCCAGTACTATTATAAATATCACCGGGGACGGATCCGTTTTATCCTAAAGAATTTCGGCATTCGTTATTTTATCCAGAATTTCCTACCCAGCGAATTCGACTGGTACCGGCGATGCGATTTCCGTAGACAGTGTGCGCCCCTCTTATTGGCCTACACCGGTCAGTTTCTTAAAGCGCCCTATTTTTGGATTCGTGGCTTCTGGAGGCGGCGAATGTCCACCCAGTATTCATTTTAACTTGATAAACCCGTTTTATGTCCTATAGTTTCTTGAAAAGTAGGTGGTCTTTTATTCCTGAAAAACCTGTATGAATTTAATTTTATATCGCTTAAAAAGGGGATTTTCATGTTATCCGGAAGCATCATCTGCCTAAAACCATTATCGGAAAGCCACAAAATCAAAACACGCGAATGGTCTAACGATCCCGCACTCATGCGGTTGTTGGGACGCGCCCGTCCGGTCGGCACGCTCGAACATGATGAATGGTTCTCTTCCCTGCACAAGCGGCAGGATGCCGTTTACTTTGCAATCGAAACATTGTCGGACAACCGACACATCGGCAATGTCTGGCTGGTTCACCTGGATTCCCGCCATCGCAAGGCGGAAATTCAAATCATGATCGGCGACTTGGATCATCAAAACAAAGGCGCGGGAAGCGAAGCCATCCGGCTGATTACCGAGTATGCCTTTTCCTGTCTGAATCTGCATAAAGTCTACGCCTATGTTCTTTGTATAAATCCACGCGCCCGGAAAGCATTTGAGAAATGCGGTTTTACCTTGGAAGGAATATTGATTAAAGACCGGTGGGCGGATAATCAATATATCGACGTTTTTCTACTCGGAAAGATCAACGAATAGAATTGTTTATTGGCTGGGTATGTTTTTTTTCTCCTCTTCATTCTGCAAGCGGTATAGCTCCGCATATTTCAGAAAAACATAATAGGCGGCCAGCGAAGCGAGAATAAATCCGATAGTTCCATCCAGAAATCCACGCTGCAAAACGTACATGCGTAGAAAGCGAGCGGCGGGATTGAAAACCAAGTTGTACAGTTTCGCCCGACGTCCCTCATTATAATAATCCTTTCCCGCACCGATAATATATCGCCGAACCTTTTCGATATAATCGTCGTACGTTCGATAGGTGTAATGAAGCATTTTTCCTTTCAAGACACCGGGATTCTCCAGAGGAATCTCAATATGAATCAACCGATCCGGATAGCGGCATTTCTCGCGGCGAATGAATCGGAGAACCCGGTCGTGATTCCAGCCAGAATAACGCACTTCGTGTCCAAAGACGAAATTACGACGATAGATAAAATACCCGTCATGGCTGGGGCCGCGTTCTAGCAAATCGCGGAGTTCATCGCGTAACTCTTCCGTGACTCGTTCGTCGGCATCGATATTGATAATCCAATCGTATTTTACTTGTGTAAAAGAAAAGTTCTTTTGCAAAGGATATCCTTCGAAGCGATTTTGGATCACACGCGCTCCCAGCGATTCGGCGATTTCAACAGTCCGATCGGTGGAAAATGAATCGACCACAACGATTTCATCCGCCCATTGAACGCTCTTCAGGCATTCTTCAATGTTGTGTTCTTCATTATATGTAATAACAACTGCCGATATTTTTTCCATTTCAAATTGATCTCTGTATTGAAGTCGATGGATAGCCGTTCAATAGTTCCCGTCAGATTATCCTATATTGCCCCACTAAAACAATGCCCGAAATGAACGTAAAATTCTCCATCAACTCAACTCGATCTCATATCTCTTGTAAAGAGGCAGCATTGAACGCATCGCAATCCATCACCGTGAGTGTCTTGCAGCCGGGGTATCTTCCTTGGCTGGGTTTTTTCGATCAGTTATATCGTTCCGATCATTTTGTCTATTACGACGACGTCCAATTCGATAAGCACGGCTGGCGGAATCGTAACCGCATCAAATCGCCCAACGGCCCGCATTGGCTCAGCGTTCCGGTTCTCCATAAAAACCAAGGGAAACCTCGCATCATGGATGTGGAGATCGATAACCGGCAGGAATGGGCGCGCAAGCACCTTGGGACAATCAAACAATTCTACAACAAAGCGCCCTTCCTCAATCGCTATCTACCTGAATTAGAAGAGATTCTGTTGCGCCCCTGGCAAAAAATCGCCGAACTTGATTTTGCCGTGGCCGACCTTATCATACGCTGGTTGCATCTGGACTGTTCGATCTATCGATCCTCCCGCCTGGGCATTCAAGGAGACCGTTCCAGCCGCTTGATCAATATCTGCCGCCATTTCGGTGCCACGCATTATTTGTCGGGCGACGCGGCGGAAGATTACCTGGATACCCCCCTTTTTGAAGAAGCGGGAATCAAAGTCGTATGGCAGCGATATCGACATCCGGTTTACCCTCAGTTGCATGGAGAGTTTATCCCTTATCTTTCGATTCTCGACTTACTGCTGAACTGTGGGGATGAAAGTAAAGCCATCCTGACGGGAGAAGCGGGAAAGGAAACAACATGAAAACAATACTGGTCACCGGCGGTCTGGGATTCATCGGCAGCAACCTCATTCAATACCTGTTCGATCGATATCCGGATTACCGGATTATCGTCCTGGACGCCCTGACATACGCCGGCAGCATCCATAATTCCCCCGACAAGGCTTTTGAATCCGATCGCTACACCTTCTGGTACGGCGATATTCGAAACGGAGAACTGGTCAACACGCTGGTTTCTCAAGCCGATATTGTCATCCACATGGCGGCGGAATCGCACGTCACCCGCTCCATATTCGACAATCTTCTGTTTTTTGAAACCGATGTGATCGGGACGCAACGTATCGCCAACGCGGTTCTAAAACACATCGATACCGTCGAATTATTCGTCCATATTTCGTCCTCGGAAGTCTATGGAACCGCCGTCAAAGAAAAAATGGATGAAGAGCATCCTCTCAATCCGATGAGCCCCTATGCCTCGGCCAAATGCGGAGCTGACCGCCTTGTCTATTCTTATTGGACCACCTACCAGATTCCCGCCGTGATCGTCCGGCCTTTCAACAATTTTGGCCCCCGGCAACATCTGGAAAAAGCCATTCCCCGATTTATTACCAGTTGCCTGCTTGAAGAACCGCTTACAGTTCATGGCGATGGTTCGGCGGCGCGGGATTGGTTATTCGTGGAAGATCATTGCCAGGCATTGGACGCCATATTGCACGCTGAACGCTCCAAAGTAATCGGGCAGGTCTTGAATATCGGCACAGGAGATCATCTCACCATTCTCGAAGTGGCGCAAACAGTCCTCAGGTTAATGGGTAATCCCGAAAAAAGTCCCATCCAATACATCGGAGATCGGCCGGGTCAAGTAACTCGTCATACCTGCGATACAACCAAAACTCATAAAATCCTGGATTGGAAAGCCACGACTCCATTCAAGGAAGGTTTGCAAAAAACCATCGATTGGTACCGGGATCATCGCGCTTGGTGGGACTCGCAGCGTTGGCTGCGGCATATTCCCATCGTTACGGCCAAAGGCACACGGGAAATGCACTGATGGAAAAAATACCTTTCTTTATGCATGATCTGGGTCAACCGGAACTCGACGCCGTCGCCGAGGTTTTATCGACGCCGATTCTCACAACCGGCGATGCCGTTCGTAAGGTGGAACGGACGATCGCGGATTATCTGAACGTTCAATCCGCGGTAGCCGTCAATAGTTGCACCGGCGCACTGCATTTATCGCTGTTAGCTTTAGGTATCGGCCCCGGCGATGAAGTGATCACCACCCCGCTAACCTTTATCGCCACTTCCACCGCTATCCTGGAAGCGGGCGCTAAACCCGTGTTTGTCGATGTAGAGCCCACCACGGGCAATCTAGATGCAAACCGGATCGAAGAAGCGATTACGCCTCGTACCCGAGCCATTCTTCCCGTTCATCTCTATGGGCATATGTGCGATATGCACGCCATCCGCTCCATTGCCGATCGGCATGGGCTGAAAGTGATCGAGGATGCTGCGCATTGTATCGAAGGCGAACGCAATGGCTTACGTCCAGGCCACGCGGGGGATACGGCCAATTTTTCGTTTTACGCCACGAAAAACCTGACCTGCGGTGAAGGGGGAATGGTCGTCACCAACGACACGGGCCTGGCCGACCGTATCCGCCTTCTAAGCGTGCACGGTATGTCTAAAACCGCTTACGACCGGTATCAGGAAGGATACAAGCACTGGGATATGATCGATCTGGGCTGGAAATACAACATGAGTAACATCCAGGCCGCCTTATTGATACCGCAAATGGATCGATTGGAATCGAATTGGCAAAAAAGAAAAGAATTGGCGGAGCATTATTACTCCCGCCTGTCGGAAATTCCTGGCGTTCAATACCCTCAGGTAATACCCGGCAGCAAGCATTGCCATCACTTATTTACGATTTGGGTTCCTCCCGGCCGGCGCGACCAAACCATCGACGAAATGAAAAGGCGGGGTATCGATACAATGGTTAACTATCGAGCCATTCATCTGTTAACCTATTTCCGAAAAACAATGGGCTTTCAACCCGGAGATTACCCCAACGCCGAACGCATCGGCAATAGCACATTATCTTTGCCTTTTTATCCTTCAATGCCAATCCGCCATATCGATACGGTTATTAATACATTACGGGAGATATTATCCGCTTCTTGATTCTCTGAACCGAAGAACCGGTGACTGTACTCAAAAAAGGATGATCGGTTCCGATGAATAAATCTAATGCACATTCTCCGGCAATTCGAGAAAATACTTCACGGAACACCCACAACGTTGTGGAACGCCTCCTGTTAGAAGAAACCGGTAGCCCGGTTTTAGATATCCCCTGCGGGGAAGGCGCTTTTACTCAACGTCTTCTATCCAGAAAACAGGATGTTTATTCCGCCGATGCAATCAACATTCTTAAAGCCGGTAATC
>CAZFOX010000431.1:0-305 GCA_964520565.1 uncultured bacterium
AAGAATCCGTCCGTTTTGAACAGCAGACGATTCAGTCGGCCATCCAAAAGCGGCGGGAATCGATCGCCGTCCGGGATTACGATCCCCACATCGAGCGAATTTTGGAAAGGGCGCTACGCCAACGGGCGATTTACGAAATCCCCGACAGCATTATGGATAACCCGGACGAGATCAAACAGGATTGGCTGCTGAGCCTGGTATGCGCGGATTACTATCTCTTCCGCGCCCGGCAGAGAAACGATAACACCCGCATGGAAGAGGACCTGGCTTCCAGCCAGGTATTTCTGGCGCAAAGCGCACTCCTC
>CAZFOX010000431.1:315-5154 GCA_964520565.1 uncultured bacterium
CTCCCCCCAACCCACTCGAAAGTGACGTGAGCGAAGCGAACTCGTTTTCAAGGATTATTACTGCAACATCAAGGCCATGTTAGAATTCCTTCTGGCCGGATGCGCTACCAACGACGAAGAGAAAAACCATCACTTTGCCGAAGCGCTGGATTATGCAACCACGGCGGTCGAGAAGGACAATCATAATTTCGCCTATCTCGATACCCTGGCCCGGATCGAAGCCCGGATCGCCGAACGAAATAACGATATGCGTCTTCTGCTAAAAGCGGCGGAGCATATCCGCCAGGCGCGTTGGAGGGCTTTCTTCCTGCGCAGTTCCATGGCTAACGAAGTCCGTCTTTCGATCGAAGACATGGCGGAAACCATTCAGCGGCGGATCGAAAGCATGGACGAAAGAAACCGCATGTCCCGGCAGCGTATCTATCCCTAAGCGTTGACCTCCGAGCGCTGGCGCAGACCGTCCGGTTTAGCGGGGACTCGGTTTCCAATCGGTTAATTGTCCCGTCTCGTGCGTTTGGAGCCAATTCCGCAAATCCTCGGCGTTCCGCACACCGTCCTGCATCACCGCCCGGTACAGATCAATAGAAATACACATCAGCGCCGGATCGGTATGCCGAATTTCCTTGAGTTCGAGAATGGCGCGGCGGGTTTCCTCACACAGAGCGGCTTTCATCGGTTCGATAAAATATTCGCTGCGGGGCAGATCGTAATTGTCTGGAGCCGACCACATATCGATTTTCCATTCCCGGTCATCGTCTCCCTGTACCCGTAATTGCCAATACAACGCCTTGTCGGGACCGTAGAGATGATTGGCGAACAGAGCCTGCGTGACGCGGCGGTTTTCCGAACAGGCGCGGAGAACATCGAATCCATGTTCGATGCGCAGATCGGGGCAATAGATTTCCATGTCGATATCCGGATCGGAAATCAGATCGTAAGCCAGCGCTCCCACGATGACGGGACGGCCAAACCGCGCCCACCGTTCCACCAGTTGCAATTCGGCCAGAATGGATTCGGCTGTTCGCCGACGCTCCGCCGCGCGCTGCAAAATGTCGATCATGGTTGAATTTCTCCTGGATGAAATAGGTGTTTGCAAAACGGCGAATTGTATACCCGCCTCTTATTGGAGTCGAGTAGGATTATTCATTCGCAGACAAGGATTGAAATTGAAAGGAATAGATATCCGCATCCTTCAGGATCCATCGCAATCGAATCGCTTTTCCAGCGAGGGAACTTACATCGGAACGATCTTTCCAGGTTACGACACGATCGATCCTGTCGCCGATGATTTCATCGCAATCGTCTTTGGAAAAATCGTCGATTGGCCTGCCGCTTTCGTCTTGTATCTCTACCCAGACACTACCCGCCGCCGAGGTGGAATAGTTGATCGTTAAGCGGTCACCCTGGAAGCGAAACGGTTTCGTAACTGATTCTCCACCGGCATAGGGTGCGTGAAGAGAGACAAACCCGTCGGTGCGTAGCGTAAGCCGCTCCAGGTAATGAGACGGTTGACCGTAATTGCGTTGGACGAACAGCGACATTTCTCCCTCGCCGGTGGGGATCGTGCCGCAGGCGGTGTAATTTGTGCGGGAACTCCAGTTATTGAGACCCAGACCGGGCCGGATGAATCCTTCCATGAAAGTCCGGTCGAACCGGTCACTGCCCCGGGAGCTCATGAAACAGGTATCCGAACAATCGCCGGAGTATCCAGCCTCGCCGCCGATTTTTTCAAAATCCTCCTTTTGGAGAACCCGCCTTCCCGGCATGAATCGGGCGGGATAGGCGATGTAGATATGCGGCGCGCGAAAATAGGGGTGGGTCTGGCTGGTGTATAAATGTTCGGCCGGGGTATTGCCAAACGACATCTCCACCTGTTCGCTCCAATGGATGAAATCGGGCGAGGTGCAACGGCTCACGGTGCGGTACCCTTCAAATTCGCCTTTCGACCATGTGCGGAAATAGCAGACGTAACAGGTTTCCGATTCCGACCAGAAGGCCAGGTTTTGGGAATCGAAAATTCCTTTTGTGATCAGCGGCTCTTCCCGGATTTTTTTCCAATGCAGGCCGTCCGAAGAGACAAAGCCCATTAATCCAATTTTGTAAACTCCGGCGAGGGCTTTATACCGTTCTGAAGGAGGAATTCCAGGCCGCGTGTCAAGAAAGGGACTGAAATTATGGGAGAACGGTGCACTGTTTTTCAGGACGATGTTATTGGGAACGCCGTCCATATCATAAACGGCGACGTTGGGTTTTTCCCAGTGAACGCCATCGCGGCTCTCGGCGTAACAGGTTTGTTCGTTATCGCTGCCGTCTGCGCCGGATATCGGGAGGCCTCGGTAATACATACGAAATCGATCGCCGTCGGCAAAGACGGTGATATATCCACAATAACGTCCCTCCCATGGCTGGTTGAACTCCAGCACTTTCCCGGCAGTGACAGGGGCGTGGAGCCGCAGTTCCGTTCCCGCCATTCTATCGATCAGAAAACGGTCGACAAATAGCTCACGCCGGGAACCGATATCCAGAACGTCTGTGGAATCGGATAGGGAGAACAGAGGGGCGAGAAGAACAAGCCAACAAGCAAGAATTATCGGACGGAACGTACTTGTTTTCATGCGATTGAATCCTCGATCGTTTTTTATGTCCCTTCATAAAAACAACACATGATACAAATTTCATGATAACATACAGCGAGGAAAGTTATACTGCAAAACCAGTTCGATCCCGGTACCAAACCATGATAAAAAAAGCCGGTATAAATTCATCCGCCTTTACGTTGATCGAGTTACTGATCGTAGTAGCTATTATCGGTATTCTAGCCGCCATTGCCGTGCCCAACTTTTTGAACGCCCAAATCCGAGCGAAGATCGCCCGGGTGGAATCCGACCAACGGGCCATTGGAACGGCGTTAGGGATGTATTCCATCGATCGCAACGCCTTCCCGCCATTCAGCAATTTCCCCATCTTCGCGACGCGGGGCGTTCCTGAATTGACTACGCCCGTCGCTTATCTCGCTACGTACCCCAGCGATTCATTCGAATGGACGGTGGAAGGGCATGGTCTAGAGAGCGGACTCAAGACGTCGAAAATGGCTTATTACAATCTGGACATTATGGAGAAGACCGGCCAGGCACGGGGGAGTACCAATTTCGGCGTCGCGGAGGCGAGTCAGGGATTTCGCTGGATACTACGCAGCTTAGGGCCGAACCGGAGTTACGATTACGATCCCACACAAAACGTCTTTCCGTACTACGACGCCAGCAACGGTCTGGTCAGTTTCGGCGACATTTACTTGGCGGGATCGTAACAATCGGTCTCGATTATTCCGACAGTTCTTTTTCGCGTTCGTCAAAATTGGAGAGGATTTCTTTGAGGCAATCGGGACAGATGCCCTCGGACATCTCGATGTGCAGTTCTTTCTTCAGAAAAGTTTCGAAATCTTTCCAGGCGTCTTCGTCCGTTCGCAATTTATTGCAGACCCGGCAGATTGGAAGCAATTCACTAAGCCGCTTTACTTTTCCGATCTGCAGTTTCAGATTTTCGGTCAGCATTTTATTTTCGGTTTGCAATTTGCGTTGAAGTGTCAGCATCCGATAAATCAGTTCCTGGGCAGCCAGGATGGAGATGCAGACAAACGTGACGGTAACGTATGTTTCGAATCGGCATTGTAGAAGGAAGTGATCGACGGCGATCACGTAAGAATAGCATAAGAACGTAGTGAGATAAATGATTTTTCTTGAGTAGTGGAGCGCCGCGTAAAACATGAACGGCGTTACGGCAATCTGAAACTCATCGTAATATCCGAATGGCAACATTACGGTTAGAACATAGAATAAAACAGACAATACCAACAAAAAAACAATCAATCCCACAATGAATAAACGTGGAGATTGCGCCGTATCGAATTCGTTGGCTGTTGAATAGGCTTGCATATCGTCCCAGGCAGTTTTCCCCATCATTCGCATCGGATCGATTTGAATACTACTGTATCTCAGTTTACCGGTTATTTCTTCCCCGTCAAATTTCTCTCCGGTTATTTTGTTTAGCCCTATGTCCGTTGACATAGGCTTCTCGCGTTCCCATGTCTTATGCAGATTTCGGAATACGTCTACAATTAAGGAGTTTCCATGAACAAACCACAACCGCTTGTTGGCGGTTGCGATCCATCCGAAGAGAGGAGTTCGTTATGAGAAAGTTTTTTGTTGCATTATTGGCTTTCAGTCTCGTTATGCCGGTCCTGGCTTCGGCTCAGGAAAGAGGAAATCGTCCCGCTCATCCCGACAGCAGCGAGTGGCAAGAACTGTTCAAGCCCGATCTATCCAACGCGATATTTCCCGAAGGCGTCTGGACGTGTACTGACGGCGTGTTGACCGCCAGCGAAGATCAGGCCATCTGGAGCGACAAGGATTACGAAAATTTCGTTCTCGACCTGGAATTCAAAACCGCCGAGGGAACTAACAGCGGTGTCATCGTCTATTGCAGCAATATGGAGAACTGGATTCCCAACTCGGTCGAGATTCAGATCGCCGACGATTTCGCCGATCAATGGGCGAAATCCCCGAAAACCTGGCAGTGTGCCGCCATCTTTGGACATCTGGCTGCCGATAAAAGCATGGTGAAAAAACCGGGCGAATGGAACCGCATGACGATCCGTTGCCGGGGACAGCGTATCAGCGTGGCGCTTAACGGCGAGCGGGTTACCAATATGGATATGTCGAAGTGGACGAACGCCAAAACCAATCCGGATGGCAGCGAGATTCCCTCCTGGCTTTCCACGCCGTTTGCGGAACTGCCCACCAAGGGACGGATCGGCCTGCAGGGCAAACATGCCGGCGCTCC
>CAZFOX010000432.1:0-5152 GCA_964520565.1 uncultured bacterium
AGCACATATCACGGTTGATTTTCAGAAGGTGGGTAAAAAGACTATAGTGCAGGAATATGCGAAGTTGCAGAAGGTGTGAGATGCACAACTGGTATGAAATCCAACAACAGGTCGAGGCGTACGCCGGGCGGATGGTGGAGTTGTTCGACCGGCGGCGGGAAACGTTAAAGGCGTATTTAACGGTTTTTATTTGCGAACTGAGCGAGAATTGGAAGAAATGGAAAGAAATAGCGTTTAACAATACGCATCATCTGGTTCCCGATTTCGACGAGGCGCCCAACACGGTTTATCCCGTTCGGGAAAATCCTCCGCCTGCCGTTATGCTTTCCAGCGATGGATCGCAGGTTTTCCCTAGCCGGCATGAGATCGCTCCCTTGGCGTTAATTACGATAAGCCGAATCCGCATCGATTATCATCGTTATCAGGATACTCCATTACTAGATTGCCGTGCCACTGTTTTTTTGCAGGAAGATTTTAATGAAATAGTAGGTCAGGATCGGGAAATCTCATTTGAGGATTTGGTTTCGGACCGGCGTACGCTGGAGGAATTAAACGCATTGGCGGAGTTGGCGGAGGAGCAAAGCCGGAAAGATCGTAACGAATCCGTTATTGCGTTGAGCGATGGAAGTTTGATTTTATGGCGGTTGGCGGAGCGCTTTGAATACGATTATGAAAAAAGAATCGTCGATCGGTATATCGAAACGTTGAAACGCTTTCAGCAATGTCAGGTTGCCACGGCTGGATATATCAGCAGTTCGAACAGCCGGGAAGTGGTTAATCTGGTTCAATTAGTACTACAAACATCGCAAATCAATCGCTCGCCGATTATTGGTTCTGAACCGTTTCTCACAGACACGGAATTGTTTTCGAGGATCTTGAAGAAGGGAACGCGATCTACCTTATTCCATTCGCAATCCCGAATTGTGAAAGAAAAATACACGGAACAGAAAATCTCGTATTTTTACCTGCATGGAGGCAACGAGATCGCCAAGGTGGAGATTCCCCATTGGATCGCAATAGACAAGGCTCGCGTTGATGAGATTGCGGCGTATTGTTTTCAACAGGCACAGATCGGCGGAGGGTACCCGGTCGTTCTTTCGGAAGCGCATGAACGTGCTGTAGTAAGGGGACCCGACCGGGAGACGTTTTTTGCCTTGGTGGAAGAATCGTTACGAAAAAAAGGTTACGATCCCTCGTTCTCAGCCAAGCAATTACGAAAACGCATGCCACTGACCTGATAAATCGCATCTTTCATCAGCCGTACTCTGCCGTCCTTGCATAGAAAATGGGGTAAGCCATAAATAATAGCTTACCCCGATAAAATTCATAATGGATTATATTCAGTTATTTTAATATAAATCCCACTGATCGACATCCACCGGTTCCGGACCTGTAATTACGATATTATCCAGAACGACGCTGGTTTCCGGTTTGCCTCCATTCAGCCACAGAGAGATGGCGTTCACGCCATCGGTTTCAATGCTGGGTGCGCGGCGATAGAGGAAATCATCCGCCACCTGCACTTCAGCTTCGCCTTCTCTTCGTGCAAAGACATCAAATGTCCATTCGGCATTGTCGGCGACCATCCGCATATAAACCTTCACTCCATCCCGGTAGGGAACGCCGTTATCGGAAACCCACGTTCCACCGCCTGCAAAATCGTTACCATTGCGGGCGTCGACTACGTCTCCCATGCGAGTGGGAGTACATTGTTCGTTAAACACCGTCATTGGATCGCCATCGACCAGGAAATTTTCCGTGTCGGTGAAGGTGAATCCTAAGTCCATTTTCATTTCCGGCGGGCCGAAATATTGCCATTCCCATGTTACGGTCACGATGTTTTTCTTTTGTGCGGGGAAAGGAATATAAACCCAAATAACACTGGTTCCATCCGGATGCACGTACATCGCTTCGTCTTTTACATTAAAAACATCGACTCCCTGAGCCGTACTTGCCGCTGTCCATTTTTCCGCGCCGCTCGCTGGCTGACCGACCAATAAGCCGTTTGTATAACCTTCTGCTGCCGAAAAATTGATCTTCTTGATCAGCTGCGCGTGAGGTCTAACGGTAAAAACGAACAGAAAACAACACAACAGAACACCCTTGACCAACAACTTGTGCATAATTTTGTTACTCCTTCTATATGGAATAGATACCTCAAAGAGGTCGGAATAATGAAAAGCACTTAGTAATTAAAAAGCGGTTTGGATACCCCATAACGGAAAAATCTTAACCAAATGCTAACAAAACGGAAACAAATCAGGAGAAAAGGTAGCGGTTAAATTGACGAACCTATTTCCCCACTTATATAATGGCTTTTAACAATAAACAACCCAAATGAAATAGACTTATAATATATAAATAGAACATTTATATGCTATGACATAAATGGCGAATGGTACAGGGCTGTATCACGATTTGAATCGTAAATAAAATCCGTGCAGTTTAATTCTTGATTTTATTATCGTTCCGCCAAAAGTCGGCATGATATGGACCGCCATCCGAGTTCCATATTTTGCTGACGATATCGATATCGCCGTCGCCATCGACATCGCCGATCTCGGCCTCATGCCAGCCGGGATTATCGGTATGAAAGACGACCGGCTTGAAGGTAGGTTTCTCGTCGGTTCCCACATTCTCCCAAATAACACCGCGTTCTTTCAGTCCATGCGGACGCATGGCCAGTTTTCCGCTGCTTTCCATGTAGGTATCGGGGTCTTCCTGTTCGGCTGCGAAGATATCCAGATCGCCATCGCCGTCGAAATCGGACACCGCCAGTGAATGAAACGAACCGGTTCCTTCGACATCTCCGGGAGCGGTGGGAGGATCGGGCAATTTGCGAAGCTCCCATTTCTCTCCCTGGCCGAGATTTTCAATCCAATAAACGTGCGACCATCCCGTATCGCAATCGCTGTAGACGATGTCGTTCTTGCCATCGCGATTCAGATCGATCACCCAACTCCGAGCGCTGGTTCCATACGAAGCATTTGGGATAAAAACGTGAGGCCATTCGTGTTTCTTCCATAGGTTGCCGTATTCCTGACCGGGATTTTCCAACCAATAGCCGGGCAGGACGATGTCGTTATCCCCATCGTCATCCAGATCACCGATGCCGCGCGGGGCGCATCCGCCGTGAAATTCGTGTTTTTCACAAATCCGGTATTGTTTCAGATTATTGGCCACATCGAACCAAAACTCGCCGATATTGGAGACGATATCGGTAACGCCGTCGCCGTTGATATCGGCGGCAACGATATCGTGTCCCCCTCCTTCATAAGCGTGGGCAGGCCACGGTGTATCTGGGGTATCCTTCAAATTACCGGGATTTTGAAACCAGACCTGATTCATCGCCACATCCATCCAGCCATCCCGGTTGACGTCGAGAGTCGCGGCGCCCAGACAATTATCCAGGCTCTTCACTTTTCCCATAACGTGCTGGATCCACCGATCGTCCGTTACGCGTTCGTACCAATAGGCGCACTCAACCGACCGTCTCGATAGCGCGATATCCAAGTCGCCGTCGCCGTCGAAATCGGCCAATACCGGCCCGCCAGTACCCCAATCTTCACCAGGAAGAGGACTCTGAATCGTAAAATGCGTCCATTGGGATATGCCGGCGTTCGCGATAATAAAAATGGGTAAAAAGAAGGCGAAAGCAAGAATAAAAAATATCCGGTTCATGATTTTTTCCTTATGGATAGGATATCCCCTTGTTCGTGTTCTCATTATTGAGTCATCCAGATTGATAATAATCAAGGATAGACTCAGACCCCATTCCAACGGCTAGGTTTTGGGTAAGTGAATGGGATCGAATGCCGTTACACGATTACGGCCTTCGGATTTGGCCAGATACACACCACGATCGGCGGCTTGAATCAACGATGCGATGTTCCACTCCGGTGTGGGAATAACCGAAGCGACACCGATGCTGACCGTTACAACGGGAGCGATCTCGGAGGTTAAGTGGGGGATCGCTAATTCCCTGACCTGGTTGCATAATCGTTCAGCGAATTGAACGGCATTATCCGGATTCACATCGATAAGTAGAAGAACAAATTCCTCGCCCCCATATCGGGCTACCAGGTCTCCCGTGCGTTTCACATTCTGGCGGAGAACATGCGCCACTTGCTTCAGGCACTCGTCACCTGCGATATGCCCGTAATAATCGTTATACTTTTTAAAAAAATCCACATCGATAAACAGAAGAGAGAGATATGTTTTATTACGAAACGAACGCGCCCATTCTTCCTGGATGCATTCATCAAAGCATCGGCGATTGGAAACATTCGTCAGCCCATCCTGCAAGGAAATTTTCTCCAGAATGGAGTTGGCCTCTTGCAGTTCCTTGGTTTGTCTTTTGACTTCCGCCTCCAGATATCTCTTTTGTTTTTGTAATTCCAAATAGCGGAAAAGAACAAACACAACTAACAAGACCACCCCACTGAGTTGAAACCACCAGGTTTTCCAGATGGGAGAATTGATAGAGACTGGAATGCTGACTCCTTCCGTATTCCAAACGGAATCGTTATTCGAGCCGATGATTTGCAGAGTATATTCCCCTGGTTCCAATGAAGTATATCGCGCGTATCTCCGGGAACCCGCATTATTCCAATTCTCTTCGAGAGGCAGGAGCCGGTATTTATATTGATTCTTATGAGAGCGTGTGAAATTCAACGCAGCAAACTCGAACGAGAGAAAATTTTGGAAATGTTCCAGAACGATTTTATTGTGTTTCGCAAGACTTTGTTGAAAAAGATAGGGATTGCCCATCACTTCAAACGATGTGATAACAACTGGTGGTACGTAATGATTCTGCACGATCTGGTCGGGCCGGATACAATTCAATCCATTCAGACCGCCGAAATACAGTTCTCCTTGCTTACCTTTGGTGGAACAATTAATCGAAAAGGCAAGACTTTGTAAACCATCGCTTTTATCGAAACTGATGACTTTCCTCGATGAGGGATCAAAACGGGATATCTTCCCATTATCCAGACTAATCCACAGATAACCGGAAGCGTCTTCCTCAATGGCTTTCACCACATGATTTGCCAGTCCTTCATCCACAGAGTAACGGTTGACCAGGGTCCGATCGGGATTGAGCTCGTAAAGCCCCTGATCGGTTCCAACCCATAGGCAATTTCGCGAATCC
>CAZFOX010000433.1:0-1584 GCA_964520565.1 uncultured bacterium
CGCAAACTGAAACCGCTGACCGATCTGGAATCGGAGGAAGAACCGGGAAGCGGGCCAGTCGTCGCGCAGATCGGCGATCGAAAGATCACCCGCGATCAGTTGGAGCAGGAATTGAACCAATTGCCGGAGAGCCAGAGACAGATGTTCAACGATCCGGAAAAGCGCCGCCATTACCTGCAATCCAAGTTATTTGAAGAATTATTGTACGATATGGCGTTGCGCAAGGAATACAATAAAAATCCCGACATTCGAAAATCCCTGCGGCGAATGGAGAAAATGCTTTTGGCACAGAAAGTATTGGAAGAAGAAGTCAATCAGAAGATCCAAGTCTCGGAAGGCGATATCGAACTGTATTTCAAAGCCAATCCCGATGAATTCAAGACACCTTTATCGTTGAAAATCGCGCATCTTCAGGTAGCATCCGAAGAGAAAGCCCAGGAAGCGCAAAAAGCCATCGCGGGGGGCATGGCCTTTGAGGAAGCCGTCCGCCAATACAGCGAAGACGAACGCACGAAAAACAACGGCGGTTCTCTCGGTTCGATCTACGAGGGTTCCGATTACATCACCGGTCTAGGTCAGGTTCCCGATCTGGTCAAGAAGATTCTGCCCTTGGATGCAAATGGGATTAGCGAACCTTTGCAAAGTCCCAAGGGATATCATCTTTTTAAGGTTTTAGAACGAACTCCGGAGCAGGTTCCCACGTTGGATAAAGTCAGATCTCAAGTGGAGGCACGAATCAAACAACGGAAAGCCACCGAATTGCAAGATGCATTATTAAAACGGCTGTTACAGGCGGAGGCGGTGAAGATATACGATCAATCCCTAATCGATTCGGCCTCTAAAGAGGGTACGAAGAACGAAGCAACGAACGCAAAATAATGCCTGTTCACCTTTTTTAACATTACAGGACATTATCCCGATCCAAAAAGAAGACTCAAATGACAGCGAGTATTTTCTATTCATTCCTGACATTTCTTTCCATCGCTCAGGCGCCAGCCGATGCCACGGCGACGGTTCCCGCTCATTTGACGCCTACCATTGAAACCTCTGTAGACCGCAATGAAATATTGATTGGGGATGTCTTTCATCTGAATGTTGCCATCACGCACGATCCATCGGTTCGTATTCTGCAACGAGAAACCGGTGTCGATCTGGGCCAGTTTGAAATCAAGGAAATCAATCCCGGCCAGGAAGAAAAACTTCCGGATGGGAATGTTCGAGAAATCATCGATTACCAACTATCGACCTTTTTTACCGGCGATTTCGAAATACCCGCTTTCGATATCGTTTTTCAAACATCCGATGGCGCCACCGGTTCTATCCGGACTTCGCCGATAAAAATCACAGTGCGAAGCCTAACACCGGAAGAGATGGAGGGGCTGGATATCCGGGAGATCAAGGAACCCGTCGTCATCTCCGGCTCCAGCCGATTGTGGATTGTCTGGACGGTGTTGGGATCGCTGATCGTACTGGGATTATTGGGATACGGCCTCTGGCGCCATTTCCGCAACCGCAAATCACCTATCCCAACCGAACCGCCATTGCCTCCCCATGAGTTGGCTTACCGATCGCTGCGCACCCTGC
>CAZFOX010000433.1:1594-1987 GCA_964520565.1 uncultured bacterium
TGAACTGACCTACTGGGAAAAACCGGAGATCAGGGAATGGCGGGAAAAACGCGATTACGAATACTTTTCCACACGAATTAGTGGAATCATCCGCATTTACATCGAACAGCGCTGGAGAATCTCCGCTCTCGACGAAACTACGGAAGAAACCCTGGACGAATTGACGGCACAGGGAATTTCGACCGATGTGTATCAAAAATTTTCGCAATTCTTTTCCGATTGCGATCTCATGAAGTTCGCCCGTCACGAACTTCCGCCGGAAGAGTTGAACGGACTGATCGATCGCGCCGTCAGTATCGTCGACGATACCCGTGAAACATCTGGGGAAAATGTGGAGACTTCCATCGAACCTCCTGGGACGGAAGCAAACACCAAAGAACCACAACCGGTATG
>CAZFOX010000433.1:1997-5145 GCA_964520565.1 uncultured bacterium
AGGCATAAATGCGATTCGCGTATCAAGGTTATTTATTATTGCTGTTGATTATCCCTTTCCTGGTCTGGCGCTCTATGGGACGAGGGGAAGGCGCACCCTTGATTTATTCGGATATCGGACGCATTAAAAGTATTTTCGGCGTATCGGGACTCCGAAGGCCGTTCACTCATCGAATCCGGCAGGCTTTGGCAGGCGTTCGGTTGATCGTTTTGACTTTGTTTATTCTGTCGTTGGCACGGCCTCAAGCAGAACTGATCAGCAGCGATATTTATACGGAAGGCATCGACATCATGCTATGTATGGATGTTTCGAAAAGCATGATTTTGATCGATCTGGACACGCAGAAACGCCGCACGCGGCTGGATGTTACTCAGGAAGTGGTTAAATCCTTTGTGGAAGGCCGTAAAAACGACCTAATCGGCATGACGGTTTTCGCGACCGATGCGTTTCTGCAATGCCCATTGACCGTGGATTATGGGATCGTGCAAAACTTTCTGGACAATATAAAGATCGATATGATTCCCAGCAACAGTACCGCCATTGGAAACGCCATCGCTTCTTCTCTCAACCGCCTCCAGTATACGGAATCGAAATCCAAAGTGATTATCCTGATTACCGATGGGGCGAACAATGCCGGTGAAATCGATCCACTGACCGCCGCCGAGATGGCCAAGGCTTTGGGAGTCAAGATTTATACCATCGGGGTAGGCGGGCTGGGTATCCCATACATTCTACAGAATCATTTTCTGTTCGGACAACAACTCACTCCCGTTCCCCAGGCGGAGCGAATCGATGAAACCACACTGCGGACAATCGCCGAAACGTCGGGTGGGAAATATTTCCGAGCCACCAATACAGAGAAATTCATCGAGATATTCAAGGAAATCGACGAGATGGAAAAAACTCGGATCGAGACGTTGGGAAGCCGCCGATTCCGTGAACTTTTCCCCTACTTGTTGATCCCGGCCCTGGTCCTGTTGCTGGCCGAAGTCATCTTATCGCAAACGCGATTCCGGAAACTGCCATGAGATTTGGAGCGCACGAATTTCTAAATACACTTTGGCTGCTGATTCCACTCGGCTTATTTCTTCGCTGGGCATGGAAACAGCGCCTTCGAGCCATGGAGCGGTTTGGGAATATCGAATTGATCGGCCGCCTTATGGAGGGAGTCAGCCGTTCCAAGCAGAGAGCCAGGCTTTTTCTGATTTTTTTCGTTTTTCTGCTATCGCTGCTCGCCCTTTCGCGCCCCCTTTGGGGACAAAAGGAACAGACCGTCGTGTCGCGTGGAAACGATATTATTATCGCGCTGGATGTCTCGCGGAGCATGATGGCGGAAGATATCAAACCCAATCGTCTGGCCAAAGCCAAGCATGAAATTTCCGCCCTTTTTGATAAATTACAAGGACATCGGATTGGAGTTGTGATTTTTTCGGGAGAAGCATTCGTCCAATGTCCTCTCACATTGGATTATGCGGCCGCCAAGATTCTTCTCAGCGAGGTGGATATTGGTTCTGTACCGACTCCGGGAACGGCTGTATCCGCCGCTCTTCGCAAGGCAGTGGAGTCGTTCCCTCCAGGAGAACGGGAATCCCGAGTCGTCATTTTAATCACCGACGGCGAAGATACGGTAGAAGATCCCAAGCAGGCGGCAGAAAAAGCGGCGGAAGAAGGCGTTATGATATATGCCATTGGCATCGGTGATCCGCTTGGAGTTCCGATCCCCGTGCGTGATGAATCGGGTGTGATCAAGGATTATGTCAAAGATAAAGACGGGAATGTCGTAACAAGCCGCCTGGACGAAGATACATTGCGATCCATCTGCCTGACCACGGGTGGAGCGTATTTCCGGGTGCGAGCCGATTCGTTGCAACTGGACGATATTTATCAGCACATGGAACAACGCCGTCAGGAACGCCTGTTGAAGACACAATTCATTACACAATATGAAGAGCGTTTTCAGTTTTTCCTGTTCCCCGCCCTGCTTCTATTATCGATCGAGATGTTGATGACCGATCGGAAACGAGCCCCTAAAAGAACCGTGGGGGGGTACCGGCATGTGGAATTTCGCCCTGTGGAAGAAAAAACAAAAGCCAATTCATAACCAGAGAATGATTTACATTGAGACTGGTTGAGTGATACTCTATAAAGAGCAGATGAGACTCGCAGGAAGAGAGGCGTCATGAAAGAAAAATCGTCCGTTCTTTCTCAGAATTTTGGAAGACTCACATTGGTTTTTGTTCTATCCGCGATGCAATTCGGTTTTCTCAATCCTCTGCGCGAACGGGTGGAAAAAGCCAATCAAGCCTATCAGGAAAAAAAATACGAAGAAGCGATCCAACAATATACCGATATCGCCGCGACATACGCTCCTCAATCGAAAGAATTGCATTTCAATATAGGCAATGCCTGGTTCCAGCAGGAAAATTACGATAAAGCCATTGAAGAATACCAAAATGTGGTGGGAGCGTCGGACGAGCAGTTAGAAGCCAAAGGCCATTACAATATTGGGAATTGTTATTTTCGCAAGGAAGATTTTGCTAAAGCGATTGAATCCTATATCCGTTCGTTAAAACTAAATCCCAGCGACGAGGACGCCAAGTACAACTTGGAACTCGCCCGCCGCAAGCTGAAAGATCAGATCGATAAAAACAAGGATCAACAACAACAGCAGCAGGGAGATCAGCAGCAGGATCAAAAGCAACAACAAGACCAGCAGGAACAGCAACAATCGCAAGAGGAACAATCCAAACAGGATCAACAATCCACCGAAAAAGAAAAACCGGAAGAGGAACAACAGCCTTCCGAGGAAAAACAGAGCGAAAATCAGCAAGAGCAACAAGCCATGCAGAATGAGGAAAAACTACGAGAAGAAATGACCGAGGAGCAGGCCCGGCAGTTATTGAAAAACCTGGAAGACGATGAGAAGGAAAAGCGCAAGGAAATTCAACGTCCTCGCGAAACCAATTCCCGGGTGCGAGTAGAAAAAGACTGGTAACGAACCGGTATCGATAATGATCGGATATTCGAATCGCCGATGGATTATGTATTCCCTTACGGTGTTTCTCCTGGAAGCAACCGCCGGATCGGTCTGGGCGAAAGTCACCGTCACGGCCACTCTCGCCAAAAACGTTTTGCGGGTAGGAGAGAC
>CAZFOX010000434.1:0-5144 GCA_964520565.1 uncultured bacterium
GAGAGTATGCCAACTGTGTGTTTGCTTGCTCGTCATGAGTCTGGAAGACGCCTACGCTCAGAAGAAAGAACCTTTCCTACCCAACGACAACATTCAAACCATTCGGCAGAAGATTCGTCAAAATGGATATTCCTTTCAGGTTCGGGATTATAAAAAAGAAACCGGGAAAAACTATTTCGTTCCAGGCCGGCATCCCAACAAAGATTTACCCATCATAACGGCCAAAACAGATACAACTCTTAGTATCCAACCAATGGCTGATTTACCGGAGAAATTTGATTGGCGAAACGTCGATGGAAAATCCTATATCGGCCCGGTGCGGGATCAGAGCTCGTTCGGTTCCTGTTACGCATTCGCCGCATGCGCGGTCGCTGAGTCGGTTTTCAATCGGGCCGCCAATCGATACAACGAGAACTGTGTCGATTTTTCTGAAGCCTATCTGGCCTGGATAATCGGCGGCGATTATGCCTACACAGAGCACTTCTTCGGCGGAGACGGAGCCGATTACGATTACTACGAACTCACTGCTTTAACTCGATTCGGTCTGGGATCGGGCTTGGAAGGTGTATGTTTCGAGAGCGATTTACCCTATCCAAGACAGGAACCCGATTACTCCTGGACGGATGTTTCTTCGTTCCCTCGAATTCAATTCGATGGCTGGCAACGCGTCTATTCGGTGGATTATGCGGATACTACCGATCTGATCAAAACCGCCATCCTGACCTATGGCGTTGTCGATGCGGCGGTATTGGTTACCGAGGCATTCGAAAATTACGCAAACGGCGTGTACGAAGATACGAATACGGAACCGGACGCTTCTCCTTATTATTACGTTGGAACCAACCACGCTATTGCCTTAGTGGGTTGGGACGATCATCCCCCGGAAGGCGGTGAGGGTTGTTGGATTCTTCGGAATTCCTGGGGAAAAGAGTGGGGCGAAGATGGCTACATGCGTATCCGCTATAAATCGGCTTTTGTCAATACTTCTGCCTGTGTTCTTTCGTATTCCGGAAAATCGCAATTCCTTTTCACGGGCAATCCGGTCGAATCAACTCGGCGTACTGTCACTTTATCCGGTTTTATTAAGAACAATGGCAATCCAGTCTCGTATTACTTCGAGTATGGCATGGATGGAGAATTGATACGCACGACACCGATTCGGGTATTATCGCCGGTTCAAGGAATCTCTATTTATTCCGTTACCGAAACAATCGACCGCTTACAGCGTTCGCGAGATTATTCATACCGGCTGGTTCTATTACCAACGGATGAGAATACCGATAATCTCTCCGGCAAATCGGTCGAACTCGATAACTCCGAAATAAACGGTAAGATAGAAGGAAATATTGTAAATTTTGTCTATGACCTTCCATCGATCTATGTCAATGATCCGATTTACAACCAGAACTGTCTTGTAGTAAAGATTCCGATGGAAGTGGATGGGAATAACTTGCCGTCAGCTGCCTGGGTGGAATACGGTCTCGAAACGGAAGTCCCCCAAAAAACAGAACCGGCCGTTTTTCAACGTGTCCAGCAATATTCGATTCCAGTTAAAGATTTACTACCGAGTATGACCTATCAATGCTGGGTGGCTGTCGATAATGGAGTGGGTGTTACCTATAGCGATCCTTTCATATTCGATACCACCGACTTTATCTACTACGATGGCTTTGAAGAATATGGGAGATATGATGAAGCAGGGAATCAAATGGAATACCTTCCCTGGTCGAATGAATACGATCTTCAGAATGAAATATCCTACCATCATTCTTACAATTGGCTATATATGGAAAATGGAATCGGTATGCCTAAAGTCAATCCCGGTTCTCCGTATGAGGGAATACTGAATGTTTGCTTTACCTTCGACCGGTGGTATCAATTTGAGGAATCGTATGATACGGAGATCGGTCTGAAAGGGCGCTTGATCTGTTCGGCTTTACACTTAAATCAATTTCCTCAAGCCTTCCTGCACTTCGTCTATGCCATGCCTTCCTGGAATAACGATACGGATTCTTTGCGCGTTTTATATCGGAATAAAAAAGATGGAGAATGGAAACCGATTCCCGGCGCTGAATACACTCAAAGCACCGATTCCTGGACGCCTGTCACCTTGGAATTACCCGAATTGAGCGCTGAATATCAGATTGCTTTCGAAGGAACGGTCAATTTTGGCTGGGGGATTGTTTTAGATGAAGTTCGGATCACCGAGAGCATCGAAACGCCGGTCTCTTCATGGGCTCTGTATTGATCGGTGATTTTTCATCGTTGAATAAAAAGGGACGCCGATCGTCAGGCGTCCCTTTTCACTTTTCCGAGATTAGCCACTGCAACAGATCAAACTTGTTTTTCCTGGCACGCCTCCACATACGTCCGCAACACCGCGTTGATGCGCGATTGATAACGGGGGCCGTCATGCTTAAAGAACTCCACAATATCCGAATCGAGGCGGATATGGATATCCACTTTCCGCCTTGGTTTGACAAGGATGGCGTCTTTCCAGAAATCGGCGTCCAGGATCGGCGCGGCGTCCGGATCGTTCCGCACCGCCTCCTCGATATCCTCGTCCGTCAAAGCCGCCACCCTCTCCCAATCGGTTCCCGTTGGGATTCCTTGTCTCCTGCGTTCTTCCAACTCATCGGCTGTAAATCTAACTAATTTCTCTTTTTTCATGTTTTTTAGCTTTCCGCACCGATATGATCCGATAGACATTCTTTCGCATGGTGAATACCACCGCAATCCAATCTTCCTCATGCAGACCGATGGCTATCCATCGATTTTCACCGCGTCGGGGAGAGAACTTCGCATATTGGTATTCCCCTGTACGGATTAATTCGGCTCCATCTTCCAAAGAGAAACCATGCTTCTCAATATTCGCTCGATTCTTTGTCTCATCCCATTCGAATTCGATCATGATAGTGTACACAAAAAGTGTCCATAAAGCAAGATTGTTTATTTCAATAGCTCTTTCCGGACTTTAACGACGACTTTCTTGATCCGCTCCGGCTTTTCGCCCGCCTGAAGTTGCGGCATGTGGGCGTCGTCCGGAAAGAATACCACAAACCATCCGGGTTGTACAACGATCCGGGCGGCTGCATCCGGGGTATGTTTGAAGAAGATCACATCTTTGGTTTCATCGTAGGGCGATTGGATTTCCGGCTGATGAGTCGGGAATATTTCCATCGCTTCCACCCCCGCGAGAGTGGCCTGGATATCCACATACTGCATATGCGCTTCCAGTTTGGCCTCTTCGGTAGGCCGGGTATCGTAGCTCATCACTCGTCCGAAGATGTCTTCTCCTTCAAGGGGATATTTCTTCTCCTCGGCGTCCGGTGAAAGCCCGTTTAAAAACTCAAACGCCTTGGCCCAGGCCGGTCCGAGTGGATACAGTTCCCAATTACTGATTTGATCGAATATCATGGCAGGTTCTCCATTTCTGTTGATCGATTTCGGGATATAAAGGTATTCAACAATTTATTCTCGGCTCATGCCGTCCCTGGGAAACAGGAATACTTTCATGGTAGACTCATGACCGTCACAATTACGCAATTCGGAACAATTCCTCAAGGAGATAGATAATGACACGTTTTATTCAAATCGCAATTCTAATAGGGACGATGGCGATAAATTCTCCTGCGGCCATTCCGACCGCCACCGACGAACCCTCTTCGCAATTCATCCGCCAATGGCTTCTCTGCGGGCCGTTTCCCAATCCACAAGAAGCATACGATAAACAGGATAAGAACCAATCCGGCTTCTACCGGGATTTCTTGAAGGCGCATGGGGGAGAGACCGCTTTCAAATTTCAGGCCGGTCAATCCGAAACCTATGAAAACAAGACCATCCCTTGGATCGAATACACCTCCGAAACGGATTCTGTCTATTTGGATCAATCGATCTCCGACGATCCATACGTCCTGGCCTATGCCTATTGTGAAATTCAAGCCACAGAGAAAACACCTTGCATTTTATCCATCGGGAGTAACGACGGCATTCGGGTTTGGCTCAATGGCGAGGAAATTCTCGATAATGCGGAACGGCGTGGACTTAAGACCGACGACAATTTGATGCCCGTCGTTCTTAAACCGGGACGAAACACCCTGTTATTGAAGATCGCGGAGACCGAAAATATTTGGGGATTTGCCTGCCGCTTTCTACCATTTTCTCTGGAAACTCTCGGAGTGGAGAAATCTCTCTTCACAGTGCAGAACGATCGGGAAGGGAAGGCCTTTCTGCGGTATTCAGGTTCGGAAGCCCTTCATCGCACCATTATCAAAACCGTCCGCTGGGATGTCTTGTCGTCCCCCAATTCCAGCCAATCTCTTTGCAGCCAATCCTGGAACGGCGAACGCGATTTGGTGATTCCTGTCGATACTACACGCTATCGCGAATATGCATTGAAAATCGCCATCTCCTGGATCGACGGTACTCAACAAACGGAAATCATCCCGTTCACGGCGGGGAAACGGATTGAATACTCTCTTTTCCAGAATCAGGCCACGGATTACTCCATCGTGATTGGCGAGAACGCCTCCGAATCGGAGGTATGGGCGGCAAGTGAATTGCAGCATTGGCTCAAAGAGATCGGCAGCGCCGATTTTCCCATCCGAAAAGATACTGAACCGCAAAATCCCAATGAGATTATCCTCGGATATAACAAACACAGCCTGGCTCTGCTCGATGAGAACGAACGGATCGTGCCGAAAGAATCGGACGAATCGTTTTTCTTCCGCAATATAGGGCCTTCGATTCTTATCGCGGGAGGGAAGGCGCGGGGAACCCTGTATGGGGTTTTCACGTTTCTCGAAAATGAATTCGGTTGCCGATGGTATACACCCCGCGTTACCTCGATTCCCGCCAAGGATTCCTATTCCTTCACGTCTCTCAACCATTCCGAAGCGCCGGGAATCCGGGTACGGAACGATTTCTATTTTGAAGCGTTCGAGCCAATCTGGGCGGCGAGAAACAAGGTGAACGGCGCGATGAGCTATCGCGAACAGCCCGGTGGATTGGAATGTTACTGGAGCGTCCATACATTCTTCCCGCTTGTCCCTCCGCAGGAATTCTTCGAAAAGCATCCGGAATATTACAGCCTGATCGACGGAAAGCGCGTTCACGAATACGCTCAGCTGTGCCTGACCAATCCC
>CAZFOX010000435.1:0-3738 GCA_964520565.1 uncultured bacterium
CACCAAAGAGAGAAAATAGTTGGGCGCCGAGCCGATTTTTCCACAAAGCAATGCTTCGCCCAACGAGTACAAGGTAAACCAGAAGAGCAGGGGCGAGTTTTGTCCCACTCTGCCAGAGCGTTGAGGATATTGAGATAATAGGATCACGAGCGGCGCGCTTCCCCACACCGCGTAGAATCGCAACCATTGGTTGACGTAATTTATGACGTCGGAAAATCGGAATTCATTGGCGTTGTATACCACCAGATGATTCCAGGCTCGTCCCTCCGAGAGAATCAGTAACAGAATCCCTGCTGTCACGCCGCAGGCAACCAATGTCCCTGCGAAACGAAACGCGGATTTTCGTTCGCCGCAAGAGAGAAGAGAAGCGAAAATCGCCAATGGAGCGGCAAACAGGGTTTGGCGGGTCAATAATGCAAGAATAATCCACGGCAGCGCCCGCATACCCGAACGTGACTTTTCGAAAACAAGAATCCCCCCGGTGGCCAACGCCACACCCAACGCATCCACTCGCGCCAAAGCGCCCCAATCGTTCACATGGTAAAACGAGAGATAGATCAAACCCGTCAGACAGGATGCCACCTTGTTCCGGTGGAGAAGAAATACCCAGTATCCCAGCATCGCCGCCGTCGACAGGGTGGATAGGAACGACAAGAGCCGCGGCCAATGAAAATTCGCGCCGGAAAACAGAAAGAATCCCAACCCGGTCAGAGCGGGATACAGGGGAGGGTAATTATCGACTGTATAAGGAGGCGTATCGATGGGAGGATACAGGAATTGTCCCTGCGAAAGGCGTTCACCCTGATAGACCAGATAGGCTTCGCTGTTATCCACATCGAAAGGATACGCAACCAGCTGGATTCCATGATAAAGAAAAATCAGCGCATAAAGGGCACACCCGGCTAGGGTCAACACAGTCAGCCAACCGATCGGCCCGTCTTCCCAAATACGGCGGTTATCCGGTTTTACTGCTTCACGGCAGCCCATCGAATCCGCATCAGGGTAAGTATCCATCGCAGGATGATTCCCATCGTAATTTTGGAACGGCCTTCGTGCCGGTCGCGATAGGCGATGGGCACTTCCACAATGCGGGCGCCGTTCCGTTGAATGTAATACAAAGTTTCTTCCACGATCGATGGCCCGGGCGAAATCATACGATCCCAGGGCAGCGGAGCGAGAATCTCACGCCGGTAAACGCGATAACCGGATGTGGGATCGGTGTACCGCAAACCCAGAAACAGGACGGTTAGAAATTTGGCGACCTTGCTGTTCAACGTTCGCAGCCAACCGAAATTCTCCGCAGACCCACCTTCGATATACCGCGATCCGATCACCAGATCCGCCTGCTCTGCGGCTTGCAGCAGCCGGGGCAACTCGGCGGGATCGTGCGAAGCGTCCGCGTCCATCTCCACGACAAACTGGCAGTCCATTTTCGACGCTTCCCGCAATCCAACCACTCCCGCCAGCCCACGGCCGCGGGGATTTTCCCGGTGAATGACGCGCAGGCGGCCTTTATACGTTTTCGCCAGTTCTTCGGCCACATCGCCGGTTCCATCCGGTGAACTGTCATCCACAACCAGAATCTGCATGTCCAGACCCAGGGCAAAAAGTCGCTCCACAACCAGGGGCAGGTTGTTCCGTTCGTTATAAGTAGGCAGAAAAACAGTCAGTTCCACGTTCGTCCACGTTCGCTTCGCCGAAAGACAAAGCTATAATAACATGCTCGTTGAATCGATCCCGGCCGCAATCGAGTCGGACACTCAGAAACGATTATCTGATATCCTATGAAGAAAACTCTTTTTTCCAAGGTCTTTTCACACTCAATCCGTATCGCTTTTCCTCACATTTTCCGTGCTTGGATTTCATACTGTTTAACCGGGACATTTTTTATTTTCTTGCTGGCTTGCGCCAAACCGGCCACTCAATTACCGGTTATTGCCCGGATCGATGGGAATCCCATTTATTTGAATGAACTGGAGATGCTCGGGCGTCTGGCAGCATCCGAAAAAGGAGTCGATTTCGATTCTCCGGAAGGACAAATGCATTATCGATCGATCGCTCCCAACCTCTATAAAACGCTCACCGATCTTTACGTGATGAAATACAGCGCCGAAAAAGAAGGCTTCATTCCTACTCCCGAAGAAGTGGAAGCGGAATTTGTCCGATTTAGCGAAAACTTAAAATCCCAAGGGATTTATGAAGAATTTCTCAAACAGGTTCAGGTGGATGAACCCCGTCTGAAAGAAACAATTCGCGACCGGCTGGCTATTCAGAAACTGCAAAAAGTTAAACTGGAACAACAGGAAGCGACCGTTACCGATCAGGAATTGCGCGATTTTTACAACCAGAACGCCAGACAGTTCCGTTTTCCCAACCGGATGCGGGTCAGTCATATTTTCGTCAGTTCGCCACAGACCGACGCACCGGAAAAACGCGAACAGGCGCGCGTTCGGGCGGAACAGATGCGGAAAATGATCGGCGACGATCCCAGTAAAACTTTTGTTGGATTAGCCCGCGAACATTCCGACGACCAATACACGAAATCCCGGGGTGGCGATTTGGGATTCATCTCCCCCGGCGGGAATCTGCTCCCGGCCTTCGAAAAAGCCGCCTTTGCTCTCAAAGAAGGCGAAGTCAGCGCTGTTGTCGATTCCGGACAGGGTTTTCATATTCTATGGGCTACCGATTACGAGCAATCGTTTGAAGAAGCGGAAAGCCAGGTGCGGGAAATGAAAATTCAACAAAAGAAAGGCGAACTTTTCGCACAATGGATCGAAGACGCCGCCAAACAATTAAATATTGTCTATCTATTTGATCCGGTAGAATTTAAGGTTCTGGCCGAAGGGACTTCCGCTCCGGCCGGGGAAGGATCGCCAACAGTACCCACTCCCTAACGGAATTCAATTCTTGGGATGGTTGATTTGCTTTAAAGGTATTCTTCACAATCCCGTTATGGATGCCTCCCGTCTTCTTCCTAATTTCTTCCTTGTTCTCTGGGTGCAGTTTATGGATAATAGAAGGGAGAACAAAAAGATAAAGTCTTATGATCCGCGAAAATGAACCGATATGACCTTCCTCTTCATAGCGCTCCCAAGTGTCCCGGCGGCATACTCTCGCGCCGTAATTTTCTAAAATACGCCGCTACGGCGGCTGCTCTTCTCCCTGCGGCTTCTTTCCCATCCGCCGCTCCTGCGCAGGAAACGGGGATTTCTGCCCCACGCACTCTCACCAGTATCGGTTTCTGTAAACGTTACGAATTCGCCGATGTGCGCCGCACTCTGGCCTCATTACTGGATGAACTGGGCGGAGTTCGCGCATTGGTGAAAAACAAATTCGTCACGGTCAAAACCAATCTGGTGAATACTTCGGAAGAAGATATCGGCGGGATTCCCGTTTGGTTGACTGTTACGACACACCCGGTCGTTGCCCAGGCCTTGGGAAGCCTGCTGGTGGATTATGGGGCTAAAAAAGTGACCTTCTGCGATCAATTGCCTTTCCGCACGCCGGACGAACAGGCTTTTTCGGGGTATGGATTCCAATTGAATGAATTCAACCAGGCAATGGATGGTAAAGCCAGTTTCGAAAACACTCGAAACCTTGGCAGATATTCAACCTACGCTTTGGTCAAAGTTCCCGGCGGTGGAGAAATCGCCTCCGCCTGGGAAGTCAATCGAGCGTATGTCGATACGGATGTTCTGGTTTCGCTGGGCAAACTGAAAAGTCATGTCTCGGGTGGGA
>CAZFOX010000435.1:3748-5123 GCA_964520565.1 uncultured bacterium
ATCACCGGCGGGATGAAAAACCTGTTCGGCATCCCTCCCAGCAGTCTGTATGGAAACGATCTCGGCGATGAACCCAACGAAATGGCGGTCGATTACCGGGGCGATTTTATGCACTCCTGCCAGCGTAAACCGCTGACCTCTGTGGAGACTTTTACCGGTAAAAGCGTTCTCGACGATCACGGCTTCAACGTCCCGCGCTTTATCGTCGATCTGAATGCCGCCTTTCCCGTCGCCCTAACCGTGATTGACGGTATCAGTGCCATCCAGACGGCGGAAGGATGGTGGAATGGTTCGATGGTCTCCGTGACGCGCCCCGGATTATTGATTGCCGGTCTCAATCCGGTTTGTACGGATGCCGTGGCGGCGGCTGTCATGGGATTTAATCCGGATGCACCCGATCGCACACATCCATTCGCCAATGGAACCAATTACCTGGCGATGGCGCGCCGCAAGGGAATGGGGGAAAACCGGCTGGATCAACTGGAAATTGGTGGAATCGGGCTGGAAAAAGCGCGTTTCGAGTATCAACCGACCTATCAACGGATTCACGGGTAAATCGAATGTCTGCAAACCCGGAAATTCAATTCAGTCCCTGGCGTACCGGCGGTGGTGATTGTACTCGCCGGGGTTTCTATCCTTTTCCCGCACGATACGAACCGAATCCTTCTCATAGCCTGCTGGCTCAGGGCTCCGTGCAGGCATCGGCGGTTTTCGATGAGGTAGATACTGTATTTATCGCCGATATGGCGGGAGGCGTTCAGTCCTTCGATCGAGAAAGAAAAGAGCGTTGGCGAATTCGCCTCGACGGTGGCGTGTCCGCCACGCCGGCTCTTCATCCCGGCGATCGCCGCCTTTTTGTTGGAACCCACACGGGCCGAATATACTCCCTGAATACCGATAATGGAAATACCCTGTGGATGAAGGAAATCCCCACGAAGAGCGATCCCCGCATTCTCTCAGATCTCCTTTACGTGCCAAAAGCGAACGCACTGGTTTTAAGCAGTTGGGGCGGCATGTTTACCGCGCTGAACGCCGATTCCGGCGATACTCTATTTACCTGGGATGCGGGGATTTCTCCTTATTCCGGTGCCTCTGCCGATCGGCATGGCACAATGTATTGCCTGAGGGCTGTCTGGGATAAAGGAGTTCAGTTCGTGACGGTCTCTCCCCAGGGAGAAGAGACGATCCTGTATACCCAAACGCTTCAGAAAAAACCCGCCAGCCGGATACCGGTTTCTTCTTCACCGGTTCTCGATGAAGACCGCGGCATCGTGTATTTCATTACCAATCTGGACCGCGAAAGCTTGGTTCACGCCTGGCAGATTCAATCTGCGAAGATACTTTGGAACTACCAGTTTCCCCGGAATATCGTAGC
>CAZFOX010000436.1:0-5122 GCA_964520565.1 uncultured bacterium
CATCTTCTCTATGCAATTCACGAATCAACTCAACTCCTTCCATCCGGTAAACGATCTTACGCAGCTGACCTTGCTCGTTCTGTTGCGTAAGGATCAATAAAGACTCTTCGGATCGAGAAACCTGGATGGAACGATGGATATCCTCCCGTAATCGGTCTAGCAATATGCGGCTTTGCATTGTGAAAACAATGTTGCGGTGAACGGTGGCCGACATTTTTTCCATACTGCTCCATAATTTCCCAACGATTCCGCTTAGGATACTGATCATCAAAACAACGACGAGCAATTCGACCAAGGTGAAAGCGTATTCTCTTCTCATGGCGTCGCTCCCGCTTTCCCACGCCGGTATCCGATCAATCGAAAGATACGGCGGTTCGAAGCGTCGATATCCTGCCAGAGTCGCACTGTTACTTTATACAAACCGGCCGATTCCGATTGTTCCACCAGTAAATCGCCGTCGAACCGGAAGGGAGTTACAAATTCCTTGAGCGAGATTGGAAGTTCGTGAGATTCTGAAGAGAGAGAAGGTAATTCGAGAGTCCCCATAACAGATTCCATTTCAGAATTGAGAATTTCGGTTGCGTGAGCGCGGACTTGCAATTCATGATGCGTCCGGACGATACTCGCCCAACTTTGGAAAATCCCCACACATACAATTCCAAGAACGGCAACAACTATCAACAGTTCAATTAACGTAAAACCTTTCTGACTTGTATGGAACAAAGATGACCGGCTGCGATAGGAGGAAAAATACCGTTTCCATTCCATATCCCGGGGAAGGTATGCAAAAGAAATCAAACCGGCGATAACGAAGACTAATAAAAAACTGTAGCAGATCAAAAACGAATAAGAAATGAGAGGCATATCCCCGTATATTAGAATGATAACGGCAACCGGAACGATCTGCCAGCAGAAACAGATAACAATAAATAAGAACGAAAAGCCATACACGCTCAATGGCAATCGGTAGAATAGAAAGAAAAAACAAAGGAGAAAACCCGCCAGGATAGCAATAGTGAAACTTTCCGATCCGTTATAAACATAGAGTCCACCGGCATAAATCATGATAGAAATAATTAACAAAATTCCATAATAAACGAACCGCTCATTTTTAAGACAATTGATAACCCAGGCCGCTATTGGGAAAAAAAGCAAACTGAAAAGCAGCACTAACTGAGGGAGAATATTTTCCAGGCTTTTATAACCCACACTTCGGGTATGCCAGATTGAAAGAATGATCAAACCAATCAAACTGATAAAGCTCACCAGGAGGATAATTCGCGAGATTTGCCGGATCAGGGATATGGGCGGCGATATTAACGGCGGTATGTGATGACGATTTTCCCGGTCTATGGATTCTTGAGGCAAAATTTTATTCATCGTATGCTTTGGGTAACGGTAAACGCTTCCAGGAGATGGCTGCTAAGTTGAAACAATGAAGCATAAAAACCGACGATTGCTAAACCGCCCAAAACCGCCGTAAAAAATATAAGAATGGGTTCGATTAACTCTCGGAGCAAGGACGAATGCATCTCGACCTGCCTCCGATGATATCGCGCGATTTCCTGAAGCGTTTGCCCCAATTCCGGTTTTCCTCCCGTTTCAGCGATCATCCAGAGCGAAGTGGGAGGAATCAGACCGTTCTTCTCTATCGGTTCGAAAGGTTCCCCGGACACAAGCGCAGTATCCACTTCCTCCAATGCCCGGTGTAGCGATGCGTTATTCACGGCCGATTTTGCAATGCCGATCGCATGGCGTATGTCGTGCCCGCCCTCGACCAACATACCCAACACTTCACATGTCTCCGCCGCCCTGGCATGTCGTTGCATTGCACCGATAAAAGGCATATAGGCCATGACGCGGCTAAGCCGATTCGATATTTCGGGACGGCCTTCCAGATCGGCGCCGAGCCATCCAATTGTAATCCAGGCCAGGAACAACAAAATCCCTTCTCCCAAAATCAATACCGAGGGACAGATACTCAGAAACCATAGGGAATAAATGCCCTGAGATGTGTGAATACTCTCAAATAGTGAATACAATTTCGGAATTACAAAGATGAACAGAATTACCAGATTGACCAATAATAACGTCCACACAATCAATGGGTAAATCAAGCACTTTTGCAACCGGTGTTGAATCTCACGCGCATCTTGAATGTACCGGCTCAGGCGATAAAGCATCCGAGCCAATATCCCCCCCTCTTCTCCGACACGAATCAACCGCCGCATCATCCCGGGGAAAAAAGCTGGATAATTATCCATCGCTTCCGATAGCGGCGATCCCAACCGTACCAGTTCCGACACGCTCTCCTGCGCCCGCGCCCATTCGGAGTCGTACGATTCACGGCTCATGGAAGCAATGGTTTTATCCAACGGCAATTGTAACTGAACCGCCGTTGCCAATTGTTCTGTAAATAAAATCAAATTATCCCATTTGTATTTTGCCATGACTTCACCTGCTACCGATATTATTCCCAATCTTGGGTAGATGGGAGAAGATTGGAAATGCCATTTCCACTTACGGTGCAAACACTCCGATTACACCCTGCGATATCATCCCATTGCTCGGCGTGTAGAGGATAAAGGAAGGTGGAATCATCGGATCGCACCCCCTTGTAAACGCCGGTCCAAAGCCATAGACCGTATAATTCGCCGTCCCATTCTGGCCGTATGGCCGAAGCGGCCGCCTCTGTCCATCTGTTTGTAGAAAATTCACATATGCATAATAGGGATTTCCGTTTCGCTCGGTTTCGATGTATTCCTTACTACCCGGCCGGGTAGGAGAAAGAAAGATATCTTCCGGTATGGAACTCAAATAAGGAATCGGTTGAGTTAACGGGACTAAATCGCCAACATTCGAGGTTCCCGATTTCTCATTCAGGGGATACGCATCGCAATCGATGGAATACATCTCCAATGCCCACACGATCCCCTCGATCTCGGCCTGCGACCGGGCAATCCGTGCGCGATACGTGGCATTCAGAAAATTTGGAACGGCAATAGCCGTCAGGATGCCGATCAGAGTCGCCACCGTCATTAATTCCAATAGCGTAAAACCTTTTTTTTGTGGATGCATGGACTCTTTACCCATTATCGACTCCAGATTCTTAGGAAGATGGATCGTCGATCGAAATTCGATCGTCGCGATTGTGCAGAGCATTCGAATTTGCTAAAGGATTGGGGAAAAAAGAATCGTTTTTTTCGAAAATATCCAAAGCCCGATAATATTCCAGGATTTGGGGATCGTAAAAAGTCTGCAATACAGATTTCTGGATCGGTGATGGGATGTTTTTAAACTCGCCCGGTCTTTCCGATTCCCGGGTAAAAACATGCCACAATCCCCCGATGAACAACAGACAAGCGGCAGCGGTACCCGCCATCCAACGCCGCAAAAGGGATGTCCATTGCATCGACCAATCTTCATAAAGTTGAATTTGACGCTTGACCCGGTATACCAACTCCGACGGCACGTCCGTCGATCCCTCCAACGAGGCCATTGCGTCGAATTGGGCGAGAAGATACCTCCATTCCCGTTCCTCCGCCTGGCAGAAATCGCATTCTTCCAGATGACGCACAAACAAAGCTTGTTCCGGTTCTGTCAATTCCCGGTATATATATTCCGTCCACTTGGCGTGGATATCATGGCAGGTAAACCGCATGGCAATCCTCCCCATTTTAGCCGGTTACACGGCAATCCGGCCTCGTAGAGACTATGTTTTCACCGCGTTCCGATTGCAATAAACCCTTCAATTTACAGAATGTCTGATGCAGGGTGGCCTTCACAGTGCCAACCGGAATCGACAGAATATCCGATATCTCCTGCATTTTAAGATTTTGGAAATGGCGAAGGACGAATACAGCGCGTTGTTTTTCCGAAAGTTCGCCCAACGCTTCTTTTACCTGGTTCAACTCCTCCATTCGTTTCGCGTATTCGCGGGGATTCATTCCCGGTTCCGTCACAGAAAACAGAACAATATTATCGCCGGTCTGTCTTCGCAGGTGGGGACGCAGGCTTCTCATGCGATCGATACAGGTGTTAATCGTCACCCGATAAATCCATCGGTCCAGAATAACGGAATCGGAAAGTTTTGGTGCGAAACGCCATATTTTCAGAAATACTTCCTGAGCGGTATCCGACGCCTCGTTCCGTTCACCCAACATGCGCAAAGATGTAAAGAATACGGCGGGTTGAAATCGGCGTACGAATTCTTCAAAAATACCTGGATCTCTTTTTTGAATCCCCCGTACCAATTCCTGTTCGGTTCGCATAATCCACTCCCTATTTCATTCATCCAGCCGATTATCGTTGAAAAATGCAGATTTATTATCAAGACGGTATCGTAAGCCTAAGGGTTTAGTCCAGAGGATTATATTTCCGAAAAAAATACGAAGATAAAATAGGAAGGAGAGTGAATGGTCGGAAAAAATACAAGAAATAACGACCGATTAAAAGGAATGGTTTTTCAATAAACAACCCTCTTACTCATCGATATCCCCATTCGGTTCCAAAACAACCTTGATCAGACGCGCTTCGCACATACCCTCAAACCCATCCTTCCATTTCTCGATCGGCAGGCGTTGAACGTCGAGATAAGAAAGATCGATTCGCTCCGAGGCCAGAAGATTGAGAGATTTTTCCCAGATTTCCCAATTATGGCTGAAGACCCCTTGCAGGCAGACCCCTTTATGTACCAGGGGATCGAGAGAAAAGTTATACGCTCCGGGACCCCATCCAGCACGTATGATCTGTCCTTCCGGCCGGACAATATGAATCGCATCCCGCAACGATAGATTGCGGCCCGATAGATCGATGATAACATCGATGCCATACCCATCGTGAATCCGGTTCACCACACTGAGCAGGTTTTCCTGATCCACGGCAATCGTATGCGTGGCTCCCACTTTTCGTCCCATTTCCAGACGTTTTTTGTCGCGCGATAGACCGGTAAGAATGATCGGATCGGCGCCTTGAATAGCCGCCAGCTGAACACACATTAAACCTACCGCTCCGCATCCCAAAATCGCCACGCTTTTTCCAGGACGGATATTGGCATGCACGACCGCTGCATTATACGAAACGCACATGGGTTCGGTGAGTGCAGCGAAATAGAGCGGCAGAT